>CAYMQR010000229.1:0-8007 GCA_964392195.1 uncultured bacterium
CGCCGAGCGCGTCGAGCAGCCCCCAGAGCGCCTCGACGAGGCGCCGGACCGGCGCCGGACCGGCGCCGCCGGCGAGCCGCCGCCGCATCCCGTCGAGCTCGCGCAGCGCGCGGCGGCGGTCGGCGTCGAGGCGCTTGAGCTCGGCGCGGGTCTCGTGGTCGAGCTCGCGCTCCTCCTCGAGGGAGTAGCGGCGCACGAACGTCCACGGCTCGTCGCGGTACCAGACGTCGCCGCGGATGCCGTGGGTCAGCGCGTAGCTCTCGAGGCGATCGACGGCGTCGCGCTCGATCGGGACCAGGTCGGTGCGCAGGTAGCGGAACACCGCCTCGAGGGACCAGCCCCACGCCAGCGCCTCGACCGCCGCGCGCACCAGCTCGACGAGCGGGTGGTGGGGGATGGGGCGGCGGCGATCGACGAACACCGGGATGCCGTGGTCGGCGAACACCGCCTCGATCGCCTCGGCGTAGCTCTCCAGGTCGCGCAGCACCACGGCCATGTGGCGAAAGCGGACCTCGTGCACGCGCGCGAGGCGCAGGATCTCGCGCGCCGCGCTCTCGACCTCGTCGCGGCGGCGCGGCTCGGCGCGCACCGTGATCCGCGGCGCCTCACCCGGCCACTCGACCGCACGCGGCGCCTCGAAGAAGGTCGCCTCGAGGTGCGCGAGCTCGGGGGACGCCGCGAAGCGCTGCGGCGCCGGCTTCGCGCTCAGCAGCACCGGCGGCTCGAGCGCCACGCCGAGCTTGCGCGCCAGCGCCTGGAGGGTGAAGTCGGTCTCCAGCGAGGGCGCGAAGAGATACGTCTTGTCGCGCAGCAGGTCGGGGGTCCGCTCGCGCTCGGCGTCGAGCAGCAGCGTCACGTTGACCTGCGCGCAGTGGGCGAGGAGCCCGCCCACCACCTCGAGCTCGGCGGGGGTGAAGCCGGCGAAGCCGTCGATCCACACCCGTGCGCCGCGTACCAGCGACGAGCGCGGCAGCCGCGCCACCAAGAGCCCGAGCTGGACGTCCGGGTCGATGAAGCGCTCGGCGCAGTGGTCGGCGAGGCGCTCGTCGAGGAGCGCCAGGTCGCGCGCCTTGAGGGAGAGCGGGGTCGGCCCGCCGCGCGCGAGCTCGATCTCCGCGGCGTGCTCGCGGAGCCGCTCCGGGGTGGCGCCGTGGGCGCGCAGCTCGTGGAGGGTGTTGGCGAGACGCGGCGGCAGGCCCACGCGGTCGGCGACCGGCCCGAAGATCGCGAGCTCGCGGCGGTGACGCTCGAGGAGCGCGGCGATCACCATGCGCTTGCCGAGGTCGCCGAGCGCGGGGCGCGTGGCGCCGCCGGTCTCCTGCAGCACCCGCCACGCGAGGCGGCCGAAGCTCAGCACCTGGGCGCGCGCGACGCCGCGCACCGCGCCGCTCGCGAGCAGCGCCTGCTCGGTCTGGAACGTCGCCTGCTCGGGGACCAGGATCACCAGCGGCGGGCCGTCCGGCGCGCGCGCCAGCTCGGCCTCCACCTCGGCGACGCAGCGGTGCGTCTTGCCGGTCCCGGTTCGTCCGAGAATGAAACGAAGTGTCATGGGGTCTAGCGCGATTAGGCCTGATTCGCGGATCATACTTGCAGTGGCATCACGTCCTCGCAAAGCGACCGCCGTCGTACCGACGGATGGCGGAGCCGCGCGCCCACCCTGGTGGCGCGCGCTCGAGGTCCTCGCGTTCGGCGCCGCCTACCTGATCTCGGCCGAGGTCGGCCACCTGCTGTCGTTCAGCGACGAGCAGTTCGGCGCGACGTTCGCGACGTTCTGGCCGCCGAGCGGGCTCTATTCCGCGGCGCTGCTGCTCGCCCCGCGCCGCCGCTGGCCGCTCTTCATGCTCGCCGCGGTGGTCGCGAACCTGACCTCGGACTGCGCGCTCCACGGCCAGCCGCTGCGCCTGAGCGCGTGTTTCTCGGTGACCAACTGCATCGAAGCCACGACGGTGGCGACGCTGGTGCGGCGCTTCGCCGGCCCCGGCTTCTCGTTCCGGGGCGTGCGCGACGTGCTGGTGTTCGCGGCGTCGTCCGCGGGCTGCGGGGCGGCGATCGCCGCGGTGCTCGGCGGCGCGAGCCTGGTCGCCACCTTCGGCGGCGACTTCGACGCGGCGTTCGGAGTGTGGTGGTCGAGCGCCGCGATCGGGCAGCTCATCGTGGCGCCCGCCGTGTTCGCGATCGTCGAGCGCGCCCGGCGGCTGCGCGAGCGGAGGGTGCCGCCGGGGCGGATCGGCGAGGCGGTGCTGCTGACGATCCTCCTCGCCGGCGTGGCCGAGCTGGTGTTCGGTCACCAGCGGCAGCCGATCGCGTTCGCCGTGTTCCCGGTGGTGATCCTGGCCGCGCTGCGCTTCGAGATCGCGGGCGTGGCGGCCTCGGCCGCGGTGCTGACGGTGGTGACGATGCTCCACACCGCCGCGGGACGGGGGCCGTTCGGCGTGTCGCCTTCGGTGCCGGAGCGCGTGATGCTCACCCAGAGCCTGCTCAGCCTCGCCACGTTCTCGTCGCTGGTGCTGGCCGCGGTGGTGAAGGAGCGGCGCCGCGCGACCGAGGTGCTGGAGGAGAGTGAGGGCCGCTTTCGCGACCTGTTCGAGAACATGAGCGACCTTGTTCAGAGCGTCGCCCCGGACGGCACCATCCTGCGCGCGAACCAGGCCTGGAAGCGGGTGCTGGGCTACGACGATGGTGAGATCGCGCGGCTCAACCTGATGGACGTGGTGCACCCCGACGATCGCCAGCACTGCGCGACGACGCTGCAGCGGATCCTGACGGGCGATGACGTGGGGAGGATCACGGCGCGCTTCGTCGCCAAGCATGGCGCGATCGTCGAGGTGGACGGCACCAGCCGCCCCCGGCTGGAGGGCGATCGGGTGGTGTTCACCCAGGCGGTGTTCCGCGACGTCTCCGAGGAGCGCGCGCAGCGCCGCGACCTGGAGCGCGCCCGCAACGAGCTCGAGGTCGCCAACCACGAGCTGCGCCGCCTCGCCGCCACCGACGCGCTGACCGGCCTCAACAACCGCGGCGCGTTCGAGGAGCACCTGCTCCGGGAGCTGAGCCGCGCGTTCCGCTACGCGACCGACCTGTCGCTGGTGATGCTCGACGTCGATCACTTCAAGCTCTTCAACGACCGCTTCGGCCACGCGGCGGGCGACGAGGTGCTGCGCGCCGTCGCGCGCTTGATCCGCGCCACCGCGCGCGGCACCGACTTCGTGGCGCGCTTCGGCGGCGAGGAGTTCGTGGTGCTGCTCCCGCACTGCAACGCGTGCGGCGCCCTCTCCCAGGCCGAGCGCTTCCGGCAAGCGATCGCCGGCTGGGCGTGGCCGCTGCGTCCCATCACCGTGAGCGTCGGCGTGGCGACCACCACGCCCGACCTCCTCGACGCCGCGGCGCTGGCGCGGCTCGCCGACGAGGCGCTCTACCGCGCCAAGCAGGCGGGGCGAAACCAGGTGTGCCAGGCGCGCGCCGCCGCAGCGCTGCCAGGCGCGGATCCGATCTCGTCCGGCCCCTGAGCTGCGCGCGGCGGGTTCAGGATTCGGCGACGATGCGGTTGCGCTGCTCGCCCAGGTCGAGCGCGCCGTCGGGAGTGCGGATGCGGCTCACGACCTCGTCGCCCGGCTTCAGGTAGCGGGCGACGCGCCGCTGCGAGCGCAGGAAGAGCCGCCAGCGCAGCCGCTCGGGCAAGAGCGCGGCGACGCGCTGGGCCGCGGCGCCGGGGAGCCGCAGCGCGACCCCGCCGGGAGTGCCGGTGCAGATCAGGTCGCCGGCGGCGAGGTCCTGGATGCGCGACAGCTCGGCCAACGTCTCCGCCGGCCCGTAGACCAGCTCCGCCACCCGGCCGCGCTGGCGCGGCTCGCCGTTCACGGTGAGCGTGAGCTCGAGCTCGCCGAGGCGCGCGAGCTCGTCGGGCGCGAGGATCGCGAGCCACGGCCCGGTGGGCGCGAAGGTGCGGTAGCTCTTGCCCTTGTAGAACTGGCCCTCGGGGAGCTGGACGTCGCGCGCGGAGACGTCGTTGGTCATCACCACCGCGCCGATCAGCTCCGGCAGACGCTCTGGCGTCACCTCGAGCGGCCCGTCGATGGCGCACCCGAGCACCAGCCCGAGCTCGAGCTCGTAGTCGAGGAGCTCGACGTGGCGCGGCCGCACGATGTCGGCGGTGGCGGGCGCGAGCGCCGACGACGCCTTGCGGAAGAAGAGGTTGAAGCCGCGTGCGTCCGGGTCCTGGCCGCACTCGAGCAGGTGGCTGCGGTAGTTGAGCCCCTGGCACACGAGCTGCTGGTTGGAGGTGATCGGGCTCGAGAGCTCGACGTCGCTCCACGCCAGCGTGGGCGGAGCCGCGGCGCGCGCGCGCACCTCGGCGAGCGCCTCGGTGAGGAGCGAGCCGGTGGTGGCGATGGACGGATCGAGGGGTACCAGCCCGCCGGGGCGGACCACCGCGAAGAAGGCGGCGCCGTCGTGGCGGACGCGGGCGACGTGGATGGGCATGATGGGGTTCCTCGGAGGGTTGGCGCGCGGCGTCCGCTCACCCGAGCAGCGCGGCGAGCGCGTCGCGCAAGGCCGCCGCGGGCGCGGGCGAGCCGCCGGGGCTGCGCCACGCGACGTGGCCGTCGGGACGCAGCAGGATCGCGCCCTCCGCGCCGATCCCACGGACCGCCTCCCAGGTTCCGTCCGCGGGCATGAGCGCTCCGCCGATCTCGATCGTCGCGAGCGCCGGCTCGGCGAGCTCGCTCACCGCCTCGCGCCACGCGGCGCCGCGCGGCGTGGTCACCAGCGTGAAGCGATCGTAGGGGAGGAGGTCGAGGCTCGAGATGGGCTCGCCGCCGTCGCGCCTGAGCCACAGGTGCGGGAAGCGCGCGCCGGGGCGGGTGCTGGGCACGAAGTCGCGCACCGGGTTGGCGCCGACCTCCCTCGGCGTGCCGTCGGGCGCCACCGCGCCCTCCTCGTAGGAGAAGCCGAGCTGGAGGGCGAGCATGTCGAAGTGGTCCTGCTGGTTCGCGACCGCGGCGGCGAGCCGCTCGCGGTCCTCGCCGGGAGCGCGCAGCGCGGCGACCCGCGCCTCGTCGAGGGCGCCCTCGCCGCTCAGGCCCGCGGCCTCCACCACCTCCACGAGCTTGGTCGCGTTCAGGAAGCTCTGCTCCGCGTTGACCTGTGCGACCGGCTTGCGCTCGGTCTCGTAGGTGTCGAGCAGCGCGTCGCCGGCGCGGCCGTCCAGCACGGCGCGGAGCTTCCACACCAGGTTGTGGGCGTCCTGCACGCCGGTGTTGAGGCCGAGCCCGCCGCTCGGCGGGAAGCGGTGGGCGGCGTCGCCGAGCAGGAACACGCGCCCGTCGCGGTAGCGCTCGGCGAGCTGCGCGGTCATGGTCCAGGTGCTGACCGCGCGGATCTCGACGGCGACGTCGGCGCGGCCGATCGCGCGGTGGACGATCGCGCGGCAGCGCTCGTCCGGGAAGCCGGCGAGCGACTCGGCGTCGGGGTCGTAGGGGTGCATGAACACCCAGGTGCGGTCGATGTCGTGGGCGACGAACGCGCCGGTCGCGTTCGGGTCCACCACCCAGTAGAGGATCGCGGGGCGCTCGCCCACCAGCGGGCGCAGCGCGGCCTCGAAGTGGATCATCACGAAGCTCTGGATGCGCTCCGGCCCCACCAGCTCGATGCCGCGGCCCGCGCGCACCCGGCTGCCCGCGCCGTCGCACCCGAGCAGGTAGCGCGAGCGCACCTCGTAGACGCGGTCGGCGGCGAGGTCGCGCACCCGCGACACGACTCCCTCGGCGTCGGTGGTGGCGCTCTCCCACTGGTGGCGGTAGTGGAGGCGGGCGCGCGGCTCGCGGGCGAGGCGGTCGAGCAGGATCGGCTCGAAGAGGTGCTGTGGGATGTTGGCGATCGGCTCCGGCGTGTGCGCGAGCACGCCGTCGTCCTGGCGCTCGTAGGGGAGCGCGCCGAGCTCGTGCCCGGCGAGGGTCGTCACCCACCGCACCCACCCGCCGTCGGCGCGCGGCGTGGCGCGGCGCCGCACCTCGGCGAGGTCGACGCCCAGCGAGCGGCAGATCTCGAGGGTGCGCGGGTTCACCACGTGCGCTTGCGGCGAGCGGTGCGGACCGTCGCGGCGGTCCACCACCCAGCTCTCGAGCCCCTGCGTTCCGAGCAGCACGCCCGCGGCGACGCCGACGGGTCCCGCGCCGACCACCAGGACCGGCACCTCGATCCGCTCCATGGTCGCGCTCCTCACGCGCCCGCGCGCCGGGCGCGCGCGAGCAGGGCGATGGCCGCGCCGATCGCCAGGGTGAACATCGTGAAGCCGAAGACGTTCTCGTCCCAGCCGAAGAGCTTGGTGTGGACGCCGGGCACGAAGATCACGCCGACGTAGAGCGGGCACAGGAAGTAGGCGATCCAGAACCCCGCGAGGTTGCAGCACTGGATCAGCGCCGCGAGGTGGACGTCGCGGACGTCTCTCGGGCGGCGCCACCACAGCAGGTAGAGGTTCACGAGCCCGAGCGTCCCCATGAGCCCGAGCAGCCACACCAGGTGGACGCGCGCGTGGCCGTCCCAGAACGGGTTCATGAGGTGCCCGACGCCGGTGTCGCGGACGATCGGCCCGAAGAACTCGATCGCGGTCAGCGTCAGGATGATCCGCGGCACGCGGACCGGATCACCGACTGTGCTCATCTCCACTCCTCCGATTATTCAGTCGAATAACTTCGACCCGGACATCAATACGACGTCGGCGCAAAACTTGTCAACTGAATAAGATCGACCTATGGTCGCGGCCATGAGGAAGCGAGCCGCCCCGCGCGCCGCGAGGACGGGCGCGCGGCCGCGGACGAAGCCGGCGTCCAGGCCGCGCCGGCGCGCCGCTGCGACGCCTCCCGACCGCGGCGCCGAGACCCGCGCGCGGATCGTCGCGGCCGCGCTCGGCGAGTTCGCCGACCGCGGCTTCGAGGGGGCATCCACGCGCGAGATCTCGGCGGTCGCGGGCGTCAACCAGGGGCTCATCACCTACCACTTCGCCAGCAAGGAGAGCCTGTGGAAGGCGGCGGTCGACGCGATGTTCGAGGAGCTCGACCGCGAGCTCGCGTCGCTCGCCGCCGAGCTCGCCGCGCTCGACGTGCGCGGGCGGCTGCGCGCGCTGCTGGTGCGGTGGGTGCGCTTCGTGGCGGCGCACCCCGAGCAGATGCGGCTCATGGTGCAGGAGGGCAAGTCGGACGGGCCGCGCCTCGCGTGGCTCGTCGACCGCCACCTGCGGCGCTTCTACGAGCTCTTCGACGCCCTCGCCCACGAGGCGCAGGACGCGGGACTCGTCCCCGCCGACGTGCCGCGCGCGCACCTCTACTACGTCGTGATCGGCGCGGCCTCGCTGATCTTCACGGCGGCGCCCGAGTGCCAGCGGCTCACCGGCCGCGACCCGCTCAGCCCCGCGATCGTCGAGGCGCACGCCGACGCGCTGCTCAGGCTGCTGCTGCGCTGAGCGCGAACCGGGATCCACCGAGGTCTCGGTGCAGCGTCCGCGCGTATCGCGGGTCGCGCGGGCGCGCGACCCGCCGGATCACGCGGCGGCCTCGGCGACGAGGTCGGATCGCGGTTTCGCGCGCAACCGCGCTTCCCACGCTGGCGCGCGCGACGTAGCCTGTGCCAGATTCCGCTCGCTGCCCGGCCCCGCGGCAGCCGCCGCGAGACCGAGCCCCCGTTGAAGTCGCTCACCCGCTACCTCACGTTCCGGATCCCGGAGCGTATGGACTTCGTCAACGTCACGCCCGACGTGGCGCAGGCGGTATCGGAGAGCAAGGTGCGCGAGGGGCTGTGCCTGGTGAACGCCATGCACATCACCGCGAGCGTCTTCATCAACGACGACGAGCCCGGCCTCCATGAGGACTACAAGCGCTGGCTCGAGTGGCTGGCGCCCTTCGACCCCAGCCCCGAGCGCTACCACCACAACCGCACCGGCGAGGACAACGGCGACGCCCACCACAAGCGCCAGGTGATGGGCCGCGAGGTGGTGGTGGCGATCACCGCCGGCAAGCT
>CAYMQR010000230.1:0-7994 GCA_964392195.1 uncultured bacterium
GGCGGAAGCCGAGCGCGCCCGGCACCGCGAGCGCGTGCTCGGTCCAGCGCTGGGTGGCGACGTCGAGGAACGCGACCGTGACCAGACCGAGGTAGTCGAGGTCGGCGTAGGTGACGGCGAGCACCTGGCCGTCGCGGTTGGTCACCGCCCAGTAGTCCCAGCGCTTGCGCCGCCCCCAGGGTCCGCCGAGGTCGCAGCGGTGGAGCGGCGTGCGCGACCAGCCGCGCGCGGCGTGCGCGAGGCGCCCGCGCGCGGTGCAGAGGTCGACCGGCTGGGTGAGCTCGGGCTCGTGGGTGGTGGTCGGCAAGGGCGCGCTCGGGTGCGAGGGACGAAGCGGCCGCGAGTGTGCCGTCACGGCGGGCGGCGGGGAAGGGCACGCGGTGCGCCGCGCTCGCCCACCCCTTGCACGATCCTTCGACCCGATGTTAAACAACCGTTTAGTTGAACCGATTGGTTGATCACGCTCGCCGGCCAGCGCCCATCGACACCCCCGTGCCTCGCACCTCCCGCCCCAAAGGATCCGAGGCGACCCGCGCCGCCCTCATGGGGGCGGGGGCGCGGCTCTTCGCCGAGCGCGGCTTCGACGGCGCCACCGTGGACGAGATCGTCGAGGCGGCGCGCGTCAACAAGGCGATGGTGAGCTACCACTTCGGCGGCAAGGAGCCGCTCTACGCCGCGATCCTCGAGGAGAGCTTCGCGCTCTTGCGCGAGCGCACGCAGGCGCTGCGTGGCGCGAGCGGACCGGCGAGCGCACGGCTGCGCGAGTGGATCCGGCTCTTCGCCGAGGTGGTCGCCGCGCGCCCGCTGCTGCCGTTGATGCTCGTGCGCGAGCTGATCGACGGCGGCGAGCGCCTCGAGCGCCACGGCATCGCCTACCTCCACCAGCTCCTCGCGACCGTCCACGAGATCGTGGCCCAGGGAGTCGAGAGCGGTGAGTTCCGCGCCGTCGACCCGTTCCTGACCCACCTCACGATCGTCGGCGCGCTCAACTTCTTCGCCGCCACCAGGCGCTTCCGCGCGCGGGTCGTGGCGAGCGGCCAGGTGCCGCTCTCGTCCGAGCCCACCGTCCAGCAGTTCACCGCACACCTCGAGGAGCTGCTCATCCGCGGCATCGAGAACCGCGCCGAGCACCGCACCCCCAGCACCGCTCGGCGCGGACGAGGGAGACGCCCATGAACCCACGCACCACCACGGCGCCAGCCGCGGCGCTCGCGCTGCTCCTGCTCGGCGGCTGCACCGGGCGCGTCTCGGACACGGCGCTCCGCGCCAGCGGCCACGTCGAGGCCACCGAGGTCAGGATCTCGAGCAAGGTCGCGGGGCGCCTCGCCGCGCTGCGCGTCGACGAGGGCGACACCGTCGCCGCGGGTACCGAGGTGGCGAAGGTCGACCCGGTCGACCTCGAGCTCGCGCTGCGCGCCGCGCGCGCGGACCGCGACACCGCCGACGCCCAGCTCCGCCTCTTCCTCGCGGGCACGCGCCCCGAGGAGATCGCGGAGGCCGAGGCCGGTCTCGCGCAGGCGCACGCCGATCTGGTGGCGGCGGGCAAGGACCTCGAGCGCGCCAGGGCGCTGGTCGAGCGCGGCTCGGCCACCGCCAAGACCCGCGACGACGCACAGGCTCGCCGCGACGTGGCGGCGGGACGCGCCGACGCCGCCCGCGAGCGGCTGCGCAAGGCACGCGCCGGCGCCCGCACTGAAGAGATCGACGCCGCGCGCGCCCGCTTCGCCGGCGCCGAGGCGCGGGTCGCGCAGCTCGAGCAGCAGCTCGCGGACACCTCGGTCACGAGCCCGCTCGCGGGCATCGTCACCGAGAAGGTCGCCGAGGCCGGCGAGCACGTGGCCCCCGGCGGCACCATCGTTGTGGTGACCGACGTCCGCGACGCGTGGCTGAGCGTCTACGTCCCCGAGCCCGACCTCGACTGGATCAAGATCGGCCAGGACGCCCGGGTGGTGACCGACGGCGGCACCGAGCGCCGCGGGCGCGTCACGTTCGTCGCGTCGCAGGCCGAGTTCACGCCCAAGAACGTCCAGACCAAGGACGAGCGCGTGAAGCTCGTCTTCAAGGTGAAGATCGCCCTCGACAACGCGGACGGCGTCTTCAAGCCCGGAATGCCGGCAGAGGCCGAGCTGACCCGCGCCGGCGCGGCACCCGCGGCGCCGGCGAAGCGCTGACGGGCCTACGTCCGCACCACCGACCCGCGCGCCGATCCGAGCCACCGCCATGCCGAACACCGCCGCGTCCGACGAGCCGATCGCGGTGCGCGACCTCGAGCGCCGCTTCGGCGAGGTGCACGCGGTGAACGGCGTCAGCCTGACCGTCACGCGCGGCGAGATGTTCGGCCTGATCGGCCCCGACGGCGCGGGCAAGACCACCACGCTGCGCACCATCCTCGGGCTGCTCCACCCCGACGCCGGCGAGGTCCGCACCTGCGGGCTCGAGCCGATCCGCGAGGCCCGCGCGCTCGCCGGGCGCGTCGGCTACCTGGCGCAGCGGTTTTCGCTCTACGGCGACCTCACCGTCGACGAGAACGTCGCGTTCTTCGCCGAGGTGCACGACGTGCGGCGCTGGAAGCCGCGCCGCGACGAGCTGCTCGAGCTCTTGCGCATGACGCCGTTCCGCACCCGCCTCGCGGACCGGCTCTCGGGCGGCATGAAGCAGAAGCTCGCGCTCGCGTGCACGCTCATCCACAGTCCCGAGCTCCTGATCCTCGACGAGCCCACCACCGGCGTCGACCCGGTGTCCCGGCGCGACTTCTGGCGGATCCTGTTCCGCCTGCAGCGCGACGGGCTGACGTTGCTGCTCACCACGCCGTACCTGGACGAGGCCGAGCGCTGCCAGCGCGTCGCGCTCATGAGCAGCGGGCGGATCCTGGTGACTGCGAGCCCGACCCAGCTCCGCGACGACGCGCGTGGCACCCACGGTGCCCTGCTCGAGGTGCTCGCGCGGCCCAAGCGGCGCGCCCAGGACTGGCTCGCGGCGCGCCCCGAGGTGGTCGACCTCGAGACCTTCGGCGAGCGCTTCCACGTGCGGGTCCGCGGTGGCGCCAGCGACGCGCTCGCGGAGTCGTTCCGCCGCGGGCTCGCGGACGACGGGCTCGAGGTGCTGGCGCTGCGCGCGGTGGCGCCGTCTCTCGAGGACATCTTCATCGCGCGCGTGCGCGCCGCCGAGGCCGAGGGGCCCGCCGGCGGCACCGGCGCGCGCACCGAGGTCGGACCATGAGGGGTCGTCTCACACGGTCGATGGGAATCGCGCTCGTCACGGGGCTCGCGCTCGGTATGCCGGCGGCGCGCGCCGACGAAGGATCGGTCGTGGCGCCGAGCGCGCCGGCCGCCGCGCCGCTGCCGATCACGTTGCCCGAGGCGCTCGCGCGCTCGCGCGCCGCCTCGGCCCGGCTCGGCGCGCTCGCGGCCCTTCACACCGCCGCCGAGGAGAATCTCGCCTCGGCCCGCGCCAACCACTGGCCGATCGTGGACGTGAGCGCCGGATACCAGCGGCTCTCGAGCGTGCCGGAGCTCACGGTCGCGTTTCCCGGGCAGCCGCCCACCACGATCTTCCCGAACATCCAGGACAACGTGCACGCGCGCGCCGGGCTGACGCTGCCGCTCTACACCGGCGGCCGGCTCTCGGCGGTGGAGGCCGCCGCGGAAGGTGAGAGCGCCGCGGCCGCCGCGGACGTCCGGGCCGGCGCACAGGACCTGACGCTCGAGACCACCGCGTCGTTCTGGTCGCTGGTCACGGCGCGCGAGAGCGCGCGCGTCTTCGACGACGCGGTGCGCGCGTTCGAGCGCCACCTCGCCGATGCCCAGGCAGGGCTCGAGGTGGGCACCGCGGCGCGCAACGACGTGCTCGCGGTGGAGGTCGAGCGCGACCGCGCGATCCTGAACCGACTGGAGGCGCTGAACCGCGCCGACGTGGCGAACGCGGACCTGGCGCGGCTGGTCGGCGCGGCGCCCGGGACGGTCCTCGACCCGGTCCCGCCCACGTCCATGCCCGAGCCGTCGCGCGACGGGCTCGAGCCGCTGGTCGCGAGCGCGCTCGCCTCGCGCCCCGAGCACGCCGCGCTCCGCGAGCGCGCGACGGCGGCGCAGGACCGCGTGCACGCCGAGGAGGCCGGCTATTACCCGAAGGCGGCGCTCGCAGGGGGCTTCGACGAGGCGCGTCCCAACCGCCGCATCCTGCCGGTGCAGGACGAGTGGGATTCGAGCTGGGACGTGGGCGTCAACGTGTCCGTCGACGTGTTCGACTTCGGCCGCACGCGCGCGGCGGTGTCGCGCGCCCGGGCGCAGGCCGACGCGGCGGCGCGCCAGCTCGACGACCTCGAGGCGCGGATCCGCCAGGAGGTGACGGCGCGGGCCTTCGAGCTCACCTCGGCGGTGAGCGCGGTGCCGGTCGCCGACCGCGCGCTCGCCTCGGCCACCGAGAGCCAGCGGGTGTCGGCCGACCGCTTCCGCGAGGGCGTGGCGCCCTCGTCCGAGCTCCTCGACGCCGAGGTCGCGCTCCAGCGCGCGGCCCTCGATCGCACCCGCGCGGTGGCCCAGGCGCACCTGAGCCGCGCCTCGCTCGACCGCGCGGTGGGAGCGGTGGCGCCGTGAGTGAGCGCCCCGCCGACCTCGCCCTCGCGGCGACGGCGCCGCCGGTCGTGACGCGCGGCCTCGCCAAGCGCTTCGGCGAGTTCGTGGCGGTGGAGGCGCTCGACCTCACGATCGCCAAGGGCGAGGTGTTCGGGCTCCTCGGCTCGAACGGCGCCGGCAAGTCGACGGCGATCCGCATGCTGTGCGGGCTGCTCCGGCCGAGCGGCGGCTCGGCGCACGTGCTGGGCGTGGACGTCGCCGCCGACCCCGAGGGAGTGAAGCGCCGCATCGGCTACATGACCCAGCGCTTCAGCCTCTACGAGGACCTCACGGTGCGCGAGAACCTCGAGTTCTTCGGCGGCATCTACGGGCTCGACGATCGCCGCCTGGCGGAGCGCATCGCGTGGGCGGTCGAGATGGCGTCGCTGGGCGGCAAGGAGGGGCTCTCGACGGGCTCGCTGCCCGGCGGCTGGAAGCAGCGGCTCGCGCTCGCGTGCGCGCTGCTCCACGAGCCGCAGGTGGTGTTCCTCGACGAGCCCACCGGCGGCGTCGACCCGATCTCGCGCCGCCGGTTCTGGAACACCATCGACCGCCTCGCCAAGGACGGCGTCACGATCATCGTCACCACCCACTACCTGGACGAGGCCGAACGCTGCGACCGCATCGCGCTCATGCACGCCGGGCGGCTGGTCGCGCTGGGCAGCGTCGCCGAGCTCAAGAGCGTGTTCGTCGGGCGCGCGGTCCTCGAGGTCGAGTGCCCGCGCTACCTCGACGCCCAGGACAAGCTCGAGCGCGAGCCGGGAGTACTCGAGGCGTCGGCCTTCGGCACCCGCCTGCACGTGGTGGTCGAGGACGCCGAGCGCGGCGTCGCGACCGTGGAGCGGTCGCTGGCGGCCGACGGCAACGTGCCGGCGCGGGTGGAGCGGATCGTGCCGTCCCTCGAGGACGTGTTCATCCACTCGGTGGAGGAGGCGGACCGCGAAGCCGGCGCCGGGGCGGGAGCGGCGCCGTGAGGAAGATCTGGGCGGTCGCCATGAAGGAGTTCCGCCAGGCGCGTCGCGACCGGCTGACGCTCGCGATGCTGCTCGGCCTTCCGACCTTCATGCTGCTGCTCTACGGCTACGCCCTCAACTTCGACGTGATGCACGCCAAGCTCGCGATCCAGGACGACGACAAGTCCGCCGCGAGCCGCGCCTTCGCCGAGACGTTCGTGGCGTCCGGCTACTTCGACCGCGCCGCGGATCTGTCGCCCGGCACGGATCTCGTCGCGCTGACGCAGCGCCGCGAAGCCGAGGCGATCCTCGTCATCCACGAGGATTTCTCGGAGCAGCTCGCGGCTGGCCGGGTGGCGCAGGCGCAGCTCATCCTCGACGGCGCCAACGCCAACACAGCCACCACGCTGCTCGGCTACGCATCCTCGATCGCCGCGGCGGCCAACGTCGAGCTCGCCACCGCCAAGGTGGGCGGCAGCGCGCGCGCCGACGAGTCGGCGATCCGGATCGAGCCGCGCGTCTGGTACAACCCCGAGCTCAAGTCGACCCAGTTCCTGGTGCCGGGGCTGATCGGCTTCATCCTGATGCTGACCGCCGTGATCTCCACGGCGCTCTCGGTGGTGCGCGAGAAGGAGCGCGGCACCCTCGAGCAGCTCCGCGTCACGTCGCTGTCGAGCGGACAGCTCATCGTCGGCAAGCTCTTGCCGTACCTGGTGATCTCGCTGGTCGCGACCACGCTGATCCTGGTCGCGGCGCGAGTGCTCTTCCACGTCCAGGTGCGCGGCCCCTACCTCGACCTCTACGCTGCGACGCTGCTCTACCTGATCGGCGCGCTCGGCTGGGGGCTGCTCGTCTCGACGCTGGTCGACAACCAGGCGATGGCGTTCCAGATCTCGACGCTCACCTCGATGATGCCGGCGATCTTCCTGTCGGGCTTCATCTTCTCGATCCGCGCCATGCCGGACGCGCTGCAGGTCGTGACCTACGCGGTGCCGGCGCGCTACTTCCTGGTGATCCTGCGCGGCGTGATCCTGAAGGGCGCGGGGCTCGCGCCCTACCACGAGCAGCTCGGCTTCCTGGCGCTCTACGCGACGGTGGTGCTCGGGATCGCGAGCGTGCGCCTCGCGCGGAGGGCGTCGTGACGAGCGTCTTCCGCCACGTGCTGCGCAAGGAGGCCACCCAGCTTCGCCGCGACAAGGGGATGCTGCGCGCGATGCTGATGGCGCCCATCATGCAGGTGGTCGCGTTCGGTTTCGCCGCGAACACCGACGTGAAGCACATCCCCGTGGTGCTGGTCGATCAGGACCGGACCTCCGAGAGCCGCGCGCTCGTCGACCGGATGGTGGAGTCGGGCTACTTCGACATCGTCGGCACCGAGCCCACGGCGTACACCGTCGAGCCGTGGCTGGTGTCGCGCAGGGCGGACCTGGCGCTGGTGATCGACGACCGCTTCGGCCAGGACCTCGTCGGCGGGCGCGAGGCGAAGGTGCAGCTCATCGTCGACGGCACCGACTCCAACTCCGCGATCGTCGGCATGGGCTACGCGACGCGGATCGTCGGCGAGGCCGGTGCCGCGGCGATGGCGGAGCGGCTGGAGCGCGCCGGCCACGCTCCCGGAGCGGGCGGTGGCCTCGCCGCGGCGCGCGTCTCGACGAGCCGGATCGAGCTGGTGCCGCGCGTCTGGTACAACCCCGACCTCAAGAGCCGCTGGTTCTACGTGCCGGCGATCATGGCCATGACGATCCTGCTCATGACCATGATCCTGCCGTCGATGGCGGTGGTGCGCGAGAAGGAGATCGGCACCCTGGAGCAGCTCAGCGTGACGCCGGTTCGGCCGTGGCAGCTCGTGGTGGCCAAGCTCACGCCGTTCTTCTTCGTCGCGATCCTCGATCTCTTCGCGGTGACGGCGCTCTCGGTGTTCCTGTTCGAGGTGCCGCTCACCGGCTCGCTCGCCGCGCTGGTGCTGCTCTCGATCCCGTTCATCCTGACCGCGCTCGGGCTGGGCCTGCTCACCTCGACGCTGGTGCGCACCCAGCAACAGGCGATGCTGACCTCCACTTTCCTGTTCATGGTGCCGATGATCTACCTCTCGGGGCTGGTGTTCCCGATCGAGAACATGCCGCACCCGATCCAGCTCGCGACCTACGCGGTGCCGCTGCGCTACTACGCGATCATCGTGCGCGGCGTGTTCCTGAAGGGCGCCGGCTTCGCGACGCTGTGGCCGCAGGCGCTGGTGCTGGTGTGCTTCGCGTTCGTGGCGGTCGCCGCCGCGGCGCTGCGCTTCCGCAAGAGCCTGGACTGAATTTCTCGGGGAGCGTGCGCGAAGCGCACGCGGGTTCCAGCCCCCCGCCCGCCGGGAGTGAATCCCGGCGGGACCCACCCCCGAGTCACTCGCTGTGCTCGTGCGGTCGCGCTGCGACCGGCCTCTTGG
>CAYMQR010000231.1:0-7992 GCA_964392195.1 uncultured bacterium
GCTCGATCCATGCTGCGAACGCGAAGGCGCCATGAACGTCAGCGATCGTCACCCCACGCGCCTCTGGGCCGGGATCGATCCGGCAAGGGTGAACGAGCTGGCCGAGGCGCTGAGCGTGCCGTCGGCCTTACCGCGGCGCTGCCGCGCGCCACGCCCGCCGAGAGTTGATCGGCGGCGCCCCGCCACCGCCGCGTGCTCAGAAGTTCCCGATGCTCTTGTACCCCCACCAGAAGCCGACGACGCCGTTGCGGCTGGTGAGCCCGTACATCACCTTCTCGTCGATCACCGTGCCGACGTAGACCAGGCCGAGGCCGGAGGCGAGGAAGTTCTCGTCCATCTGGACGCCGATGCTCGTGCCCGAGAGCACGCCGGCGCCGATCACGCGGTGGTCGTCGGTGGCGTAGCCGGTCACGTCGATCTGCAGCGCCGTGCCGTCCTGGTAGATGCCCATCGGGAACATCACCGCGGGCTTGCCCGGGAACGTCACGAAGGTGGGCCAGAGCCCGCGCACGTTGGGCACCGCGCTCGGGCCAACCGGCGGCGCCGCGAACGCCGCGCCGGCCGCGATCAGCAGCATCGCGACGAGCGCGAACCCACGCGCCACGACGCGGCGCACCGAACGACGAGCGGTCGACATGCGCTCTCCCCCTCGCGCGGCTCAGCCGCCGCCGCTCTTGATCGCGATCCACGAGCCCACCGTGCCGCCGCGTTCGGCGGTGCCCACCAGCAGCGAGTCACCGACGATCTTGCCCAGGAACGTTTGGCCGAGCCCCGACGGCTTGAAGTTCTCGTCCATGACGATCACCACGTTCTTGTCGAGCACGACGCCGCTGCCGATCGGCCCGTGGGCGTCGTTGGTGTAGCCCTCGACGCTCACCACCAGGGCGGTGCCGCTCTGCACGATCCTCATGAAGAAGAGCCCGCCGCCCTGCGCCGGATAGTTGACCAGGCTCAGCCACTCGCCGCGCAGGTTCTTGGTGAGCGTGGGCTCGGGCCCGGCGGCGCGGGCGCTCTCGCCTGCCGCGAACGAGAAGAGCAGGGCTACGACGACCAGCGAGCGAATCCCGGCGCGAAGCGATGTCGACATGGCGAGTACCCTCCGGATCGCGGGTGACGCGCGGCGAGAGCCGCGCTCGGAACACTAGCTTCTCGTACCTCCCTTTCGGCACTCGTGTCACCCGCGCGGCACGGCCCGCGCGAGGCGCTAAGGTGCGGACGCGCCACCGCCGCGCGCGGCGCGCGCCTCGACCCACGCCCGTCCATGATCCAGCTCGTCCTCCTCGACGCCGTCGGCACGCTGTTCCGCGCGCGCGGCTCGGTGGGCGAGATCTACGCCCGCGTCGCTCGCGAGTACGGTCTGGTCCGCGACGCCGAGCGCTTCGGCGCGGCGTTCCGCCCCGCGTTCCGCGCCATGCGCCCGATGGCGTTCCCGGGCGAGCCGCCCGAGCGGGTCCGCGCCCTCGAGCGCGCGTGGTGGCACGAGCTGGTGGGGCGCGTCCTCGACGGCGTCGAGGCACCGCCGAGCTTCGACCGCGAGCGCTACTTCGCGGCGGTCTTCGAGGTGTTCGCGAGCGCTACCGGCTGGCAGCTCTACGACGACACCCTGCCCGCCCTCGACGCCCTCGCCGCCTGCGGGCTTGCGCTCGGTGTGGTCAGCAACTTCGACGGCCGCTGTCACGCGGTGTGCGAGGCGCTCGGGCTCGCCGGCTACTTCACCAGCGTCACGCTGTCGAGCGAATGCGGCGTCGCCAAGCCCGATCCGGCGATCTACGCGGTGGCGCTCGCCAGGCACGGCGTGCGCGCGCTCCACGCGGCGCACGTCGGCGACCACCCGATCCACGACGCGATCGCCTCGCGCGCCGCCGGGGTGCGCGCGATCCTCCTCGACCGGCGCCGCCGCCCGCGCGGCCCGGGCGGCGTGAACCGGATCTTCTCGCTCACGGAAATCCCGCGGGCGCTCGGCGATAGGCGAGCTTGAGCTGATCGCGCAGCTCGCGCGCCACCAGCTCCTCGCCCCACGCGTTGAGCTCGCCGGCGCCGTCCCGGAACGGCGGCACCAGGCGGCGCGTCCCGGCCTGCAGCGGCGGGTTGAGGTCGATCACCCAGTCGAACGAGTCGAGGGCCGCGAGCGCGCGCTTGCTGACCTCGGCGCAGCGCTCGGCGAGGGTCGCGGTGCACACCAGATAGGCGGCGGGATCGGGCCGCACCAGGAGCAGCGGACGGGCGCCTGCGCGGCGCGCCGCGGCGAGCGCGCCCTCGAGCTGCGCCGCGTCCGCGCGCCGGCGGAGCGGCGGCGCGAGGAGCGCGGCGATCGGACCACCGAGCGCGGGCGGCAGCCACGCCGCGCCCGGATCGGCGGGGCGCAGCTCGACGACCGCCACCTCCGGCTTCTCGTGCTCGAGGAACGCGCTCCAGGCGGACGGGTCGCGGAACGGATCGAGAGCGGCGCGCGCGTCCACGATCCGGATCGCGCGCTCGCTGCCCACCTCGCGCCACAGCTCCACCAGCCGCGCCGGATAGTGGGTGGGTGGCGGCTCGCCCTCCGCGACCGGCGCGCCGCGCTCACCGACGATCGCGAGGCGGATCGGCGCCGCCGGCGCGGCAGGCGCCGCGGGGTCGGAGGACGCCGAGGCGGGGCTCTCGATCGCGAGCGGCGGCGTGAGCGGATCCGGGCTCGCCACCCCCCGCGCCGTGCCCCACGCGAGCGGCGCCGCGGCGGCCACCGGGATCGCCCACGCGGCCCAGCGCGAATCGCCCGGACGGCCGCGGAAGGTGAGCGCGCCGCTCGCCGCCAGTGCCACCGCCAGCGCCGCCAGTCGCGCCGCGATCCCGGCGCCCTCGAGCCCCACCAGCACCGCCGTGAGCGCCGGCAGGCACGTGGCCCAGCGCAGGGCGCGGGCGCCGCTCGCCAGCTCGTGCCCGCGGCGATGGTCGAGCGCGAACCCGAGCGCGACGAGCGCGCCCACCAGCGCCGCGGCGAGCCAACGCGTCCCGAGCGGATCGCCGGAGACGCCCATCGCCACGCGGCGGCGCACGTCGGCGCGGTCGCCGAGGGTGAAGAACGACCAGCGCGCGACCTCGGGGAAGCGTACCTCGAGCGAGTCGAGGTCCACGCCGAGCCACTCGCCGCGCTCGCCGTCGGACGGCGCCGGGGACATCTCGTCGGGTGACGCGAGGCGCTGACGGTGGAGCGCGGGCTCGCCCGGGTCGATGCGGAAGAAGCCGCTCGGCAGCCGCGGGCTGGTGCTGACCCGCAGCACGTGGAGCGGTCCGCCGCCGGCGGGGCGCCCGATGAGGTGCAGCACCGTGCCGTCACGCAGCAGCCCCTCGAGGCGCCGCGCCACGCCCGGCTCGACGCCGAGCTCACGTCCCCACAACGTCGAGGTGCGGGGAGACTCGGGGACCAGGAAGCGCGGGTTGGGGCCGATGGTGGCGGTGAGGAACCCTTCGACGATCCACCACGTCACGAAGCCGAGCGCGAGCCAGGCGAGCCAGCCCGCGGCGCGCCGCACGTCGTCACGGCTCGCGGTGGCGAGCGAGTCCGGCGACGCGCCGCTCATGCGGATAAGCTCGCGCGATCGACGAGGAGCGACGCCCCACCATGAACCAGCCCTTCATCCAGCAGGTCACCCCGGACACCCCCGCGACCATCGAGCGCAAGCTGCGCGAGGCGCTCTCGCCCACCCACTTCGCCCTCGGCGACGACTCGGCCAAGCACCGCGGCCACAAGGGCGCGAGCGGTGGCGGCCACTACGACGTGGTGGTGGTCTCGGAGCGCTTCGCCGGGCTCGGCGCGGTCGAGCGCCAGCGCCTCGTGTATTCGATCCTCGCGGAGGAGATGGGGACTCAGATCCACGCCCTCGCCATGCGCACGCTCACGCCCGCCGAGTGGGAGAGGTCGCGCGGCTGAGATCACGCGGTCGCGCGCCAGCGCCGCGACGGATCGACCCGCCCGTCCGGGTCGACGGTGACCAGGGATCGGCAGGCGCGGCGACGGTTCGTCATCGCGTATCGGCGGTCGCGCGGCGCGCGACCCTCCGTCGCTTGTCGGTCCCGGATCCACGATCGCTTCATTCGCACGGCGCGTCGGGGTGGTTCGCCGCGCGCGGCACCGTGGCCACGCCGTCGCGCACCAGCGACGCGAGGAAGCATCCGTAGTCGTGCTTCCCCTCGTCGAGCTGGAAGAGCACGTAGTGGCCCTCTCCCGTCGCCGGGTCGGCGCGGTACTGGCGCACCGCGGCGGTGACCGGTGTACCGTCCGCACCCGCCACGTTGCCGCTCAGCGGCGGCTCCACCACGGCACGCCCCGCGAGCGCCAGTTCGTCGCGGATCGCCTCGTCGACGAGCGGCGCCACGGCGTCGAGCCCGAGCGCCGCCGCGCCCGGGTTCTCCGCGGGCGGCGGGTTGTAGGTGTCGAGGATGCCGAACGACGCGAACACGTTCCGGGAGCGGGCTCCCTCGAGCGGCTCGCGGACGATGTAGGGCTCGTAGGAGAGCGGCTCGGCCTCCTCCCAGGCGGTCTGGATCACGGTGAGGAACGGCCGGAAGTCGTCGAGCACCTCGCCCGGCGCGAGTAGCAGCCGCACCGCCGGAGCGAGCGGGAACGGCTGCGCCTTGTGCTGGACCTGGCGGATGTACGACACCCCCGAGCCGGAGAAGATTGCGCCCTCGACCGCGGGCTCCATGGCGACGAACACCGGCCCCACCGTGCTGCCCGTCGAGTGGCCCATGAACAGCACGTGCGCGGGGTCGTAACGCACCAGCCCGTCCGCGGCGGCGCTCGCGTCGGCGCCCGGGCAGTCGCGCGCGTCGATCGTGAGCCGCCGCAGCATCCGCACCGCCACGGTCTGCTCGAAGGCAGACTGGCGGACGTTGTCGCGGAACGCCACCGGGTTCAGGAAGTTGAAGAAGAGCAGCCCGCCGGTCGGGTTGCCGCGGTTCACGTTGGTGGCGCCGTCCTTGCCGAAGGCGGCGATCCCGCGCCGCGCCAGCACCCGCGCCGGACCCGAACCCGGCGCCGGGTCGGGGAGCGGGCCGCGCTCGATCACCTCGCGATAGGTGCCGCTGCCGCCGTGCTCGTAGAGGAGGATCGGCCAGCCCGCGGCGGGCATCGGCGCGGTGCGCGGCACGGTCACCGCGAAGCTCACGTCCTCGTGGCGCTGGACGAGCGGAGCGCCCGTCTCGTCGAAGTGGATCTCGCCGCCTTCGAGCGCGTAGGGCGGTGTGCCGTCCTGGAAGATCGGCACGCGCACGCGGCCCTCGTAGACGCAGTAGTCCTCGAAGACGTCCGCGCGCGCGAGCGGCGTGAGCGGCGCCGGCTCGGGCTCGTTGGCGAGCGACCAGCTCCGGAGCGCGAGCGCGCCCGCGACCGCGTCCATGCTCGTGAACACGGTCATCGCGGCGATCCGCTCGCGCGCCACGCCGGCGCGCTCGAGCGCCGCGAGCGCGGGTGTGTAGAGCGCGAGCGCCGCGGCGCCGCGCTCGCCGGAGCCGTCCGGCGCGCGGCCGCGCTTCAGCTCCTCGAGGGCGAGCGGGCTGCCGAGCGGCGCACCGTCCGCGCCGCGCGCCTCACGGGTCACGATCGCCGCGTAGCGGGTGGAGCGGCGCAGCGGGAAGCCGAGGCGCGGCAGCACCGCGAGCAGATTGGCGGGGCCGTAGGTCTGCTCCTCGGCGCGGAACCTCCACGTCGCCGGCACGCGCACGCCGAAGCCGGGGCTCGCCGGGTCGACGTCGACGAGCTGCAGCGAGGCCCCGGCGGCGAGCGAGTCGGCCGGTGTCGGCGGCAACGAGGCCGGGTCGAGCTTGCCGTCGAACGCGAAGAACAGCGCCGAGCTCGGGCCAGCGCCGGTCGCGCGATCGGCGAGCGCCACGTAGCGCCGCAGCAGGAACGCGACCGGGCTCGACTCCCGGACCGGGAAGTCGTGGAGGTCGAGGGTGCCGTCGGGCTCGCGGTCGACGTCGCTGGGGAACGGCAGGTCGTAGAAGCCCGCCTCGGCGGCGAGCTCGAAGCGCGCCGTCACGCCCGCGATCGCGCGCGGCGGTGGCGCACCGTGCGAGCCGCAGCTCGCCGCGGCGCACGCGAGCGCCCACGCGAACGCCGCGATCCGCACGCGCTTCATCGGCGCATGACTACACGCGCCGTCGCGCGCAAGTAAAGTTCGGCGCGCCATGCCGAGCTCGCACCCGTCGCCTTCCCTGCCCCCGCTCGCCGCGCACGCCCGCGCGCGCCGCAAGAAGGTGTGGCTGCGCGTCGCCATGATGATCGTGGCGATGGGGCTCGGCGGCTGGCTGCGCCTCGCCGACCTCGAGCACGCCGGTCCGATCCTGTGGGACGACGCCTACATGCAGCTCGAGGCGCGCTTCTTCGCGAGCGGCGCCGCGGCGGTGGCCGAGAGCGCCGCCCGCTGGCGCGAGGAGCGCCGCAGTGGCCAGGACCTGTGGAAGCTCGACGCCGAGGTCGCGCGCGTCCGCGCCGCCACGCAAGGCCAGCCGCCCTTCTACGGCCGCCCCGCGCACACGGCGGCGACCCTCGCGGCGATGGCGGTGCTCGGCGACGTGCCGTTCGCGGCGTGCGTAGCGAGCGCGGTCCTCGGCTGGCTCACGATCCCGCTGGCGGGGCGGCTCGGCGAGCGCCTCGGCGCCGGCCTCGGCGAGCGCGCCGGCGCGATCGCGGGGCCGGTCACCACGCTGGCGCTCGCGTTCGCGCCCTACCACGTCCTCTACTCGCGGGAGGGTTTCTCGGAGGGCGCCTCGCTCTTCTTCGTCGGGATCGCGCTCAACCTCTACCTGCGCAGCCGCGACCGCCTCGCCGCCGAGCCGCTGCGCGGCACCGCGCTCGCGGGGGCGGCGCTCGGGCTCATGATCCTCGGCCACGCGCGCTGGGCGATCCTGGCGCCGCTGGTGGTGGCGCTCGAGCTCGAGGGCTGGCGTGCCGCGCGCTTGCCGTTCGATCGGGTGGTGGCGCGGATGGCGCGCCTCGCGTTCTTCGCGGGGCTGCCGCTCCTCGCGGCCGAGCTGCCGTATTACGGCGTGCTGCTCCTCGACCGGCGGCTCGCCGCGCCGCTTCCGGTCCACACCTACCTCGAGCAGAACCTCTACCAGTTCGCGCTCGGCTCGGGCGGCGGCCTGAACCCGGGCAACTGGCCGACCTATCCGTATCTCTTCAGCCAGGTGAACGGCTTCGGCTGGTGCGCGGCGCTGGTGGTGGGGCTGGCGGGTTGTGCCGTGTGGGCGCGCGGTGCGGCGCGGCTCCTGCCGCTGCTCCTGCTCGCGATCCCGGGGGCGCTCTTCAGCGTGTCGCGGGTGGCGCACATGCGCTACGGCGTGGTGCTCACGTTCGCGGCGGCGCTGGTGATCGGCGTGGGCGTGGCGGCGCTGCTGGCCGAGCGCTCCGCGCGGGTGCGCCTCGCCGCGGCGGCGGTCGGTGTCTTGGTGTGCGGCGAGATGCTCCACCACGCGCTCGAGCTGCGCTCGGCGCGCTACGCGTGGCCGGCGGCGATCGCGTGGCTGCGCGAGCACGGCAGCGTGCGCCACGTGAGCACGCAGGCCTTCGTGTCCGAGGTCTACACCAGCGGTACCGCGGCGGCGTTCGTGCCCGACAGCGTGGACGAGCTGGAGCGGCTGGTGCTCGACGGGCACCGCTACCTGGTGGCGGACGTCGCCGAGGCGGCGCTGCGCTACAACCCGAAGTTCGCGGCGCGCTTCCGGGTTTACGAGGAGGCGATCCGCGGACGCACGCCGGTGGCGAGCTTCCCGAACCCGACCGGGCGCTTCCTGCAGCCCAAGTTCGAGATGAACTTCGACTTCCACGGCACGCTGGATTTCATCCGCAGCGCCCACGAGCGCGGCGACGACGAGATCCGCATCTACGACCTCACCGCGCCGCGCAGGTGATCGCCGTCCCCGCGCGTCTGGCGGCGCACGCTTCGTCGTGCGCTCGGCGCTCCCCGGCCGCGAGGGACCGCGGCGCTCCAGACCGGGATCCGCGGGACC
>CAYMQR010000232.1:0-7985 GCA_964392195.1 uncultured bacterium
CCGAGGTTCTTGATCGTCTGGAGCGCGACGACCGCGAACGCCTCGTTGATCTCCCAAAGGTCGATGTCCTTGACCGACATGCCCGCCTTCTTGAGCGCCCTCTGCGACGCGGGCGTGGGCGCGGTCAGCATGATCACCGGCTCGGCGCCGGCCGTCGCGACGGCGCGGATCCGCGCGCGCGGCTTCACACCCTTCTCCTTCACGTACCGGTCCGATGCGATCATCACCGCGGCGGCGCCATCCACGATGCCGCTCGAGTTTCCCGCCGTGTGGACGTGATTGATCTCCTTGACCTGCGGGTACTTCCGCAACGCCATCTCGTCGAGGGTCTCGCCGTTCGGACCGAGCGTCATCGCGCCCCAGCTCACGAACGACGCCTGGAGGCCAGCGACCGCGTCGACGGTCGTGCCGGCGCGGGGATGCTCGTCCCGATCGAGCACCACCTTGCCGGTCTCCGGGTCGGTGACCGCGAGCGCGCTCTTGAAGTGGCCAGCCTTGTGCGCGGCCTCGGCCTTCTGCTGCGACTCGACCGCGAAGCGGTCCACGTCCTCGCGGCTGAAGCCCTCGAGCGTGGCGATGAGGTCCGCGCTGATGCCCTGTGGAACCTGGAAGTGCTTCTTGCGAAGGAGCTCGTTGTTGCCGTCGATGTTGCCACCATCGCTGCCCATCGCGACACGCGACATGCTCTCGACGCCACCACCCACCACCAGGTCCTGCTGGCCCGACATCGCGCCCATGGCGGCGAAGTTCACGCCCTGCGCGCCCGAGCCGCAGAACCGGTTGAGGCTCACGCCGGTGACCTCTTCCGGCCAGTCGGCGAGCAGGACCGCCTGACGAGCGAGGCACGAGCCCTGCTCACCCACCTGCGAGACCACCCCGATGACCACGTCCTCCACGTCCTTGGGATCGGCGCCCGTGCGCTTGGGGAGCGCGCGCAGACATTGCGCGAGGAGCTCCTGCGGATGAATGCCGGAAAGCGCGCCCTTGTCCTTCTTGCCCCGCCCTCGGAACGTACGTACTGCGTCCAGGATGAAAGCGTCACCCATCGCGTCTCCCTTGTGCCGGGTCACCGCCGTCGAAGTCGGTGCCCGGGCCTGAATGGTGGCTTCGGTCGAACCATAGCAGAGCGGACCCGAGGGCGGGGACAACCCGGCACGGACGCGGTTGTACCGCTTGGGCAGCAAGGTTACGTTACGTCTCCTTTATCACTCGACTTTCCCCGATCCTCTCACCCGCCGCGGACGCGCGACGGAGGTCCATCCGACTCATGTCCGACGCCGAACGCTGGCCTCATCCGTCGAACCTCGCCTTCGTCGAGGAGCTCTATGTCCGGTGGCTGGCGGACCCGGGATCGGTGGACGACGCGTGGTCGAAGTACTTCGCGGCATTACCCGGCGAGGCCAGCTTCTCGTCGCGCCCCCGTATCGGACCGAGCCGTCGCCCGACGACGCTCTTCCGTCCGGTCGGGGGAAACGGTCACGCTCCCTCGACCGCCGCGCCAGCCGCCCTCGGTGGCGGTGACCAGTCGGTCCAGCTCCTCCAGGACCGGGTCGACCAGCTCATTCGCGCCTTCCGTCTGCGCGGACATCTGATCGCGTCGGTCGACCCACTCGGCATCCCGCGCCCGTACCAGCGCGAGCTGGACCCGACCTTCTACAACCTGACGGACGCCGACCTCGATCGGGTGTTCTCGAGCGAGACCATCGCCGGCGATGGCGGCCTGAGCCTGAGGCGGATCCTTCGGCGCCTCCACTCCACCTACTGCCGGACGATCGGCGTGCAGTTCATGCACATCACGGACTACGGCGTGAAGGCGTGGCTGCAGAGCCGGATGGAGACGTCGGAGAACCGGCTCGTCCTGAGCAGACACGAGCAGCTCCGCATCCTGCGGCGCCTCACCGACGCGGTGATCTTCGAGGAGTTCATCCAGAAGCGCTTCCAGGGCGCCAAGTCGTTCTCCCTGGAGGGTTCGGAGAGCCTCATTCCGCTCCTCGACCTGGCGATCGAGCACGCCGGCGACCTCGGCGTCGAGCAGATCGTCATCGGCATGAGCCACCGCGGCCGGCTCAACGTGCTCTCGAACATCATGCGCAAGAGCGCGGCCGAGATCTTCGCCGAGTTCGAGGACTCGAACCCGGAGCTCTCGCTCGGACGCGGCGACGTGAAGTACCACCTCGGCTACTCGAGCGACTGGCAGAACACCGCGGGAAGGAACATCCACATCTCGCTGTGCTTCAACCCGAGCCACCTCGAATTCGTCGGTCCGGTGGTCCAGGGCCGCATCCGCGCCAAGCTCGATCGCATGGGCGGAGACGATCCGGCGGCCCGGGCGCTCGGTATCGTGATCCACGGCGACGCCGCGTTCGCCGGCGAGGGTGTCGTCCAGGAGATGCTCAACATGGGCCGGCTGGACGGGTATTCCACCGGCGGCACCATCCACGTGGTCGTCAACAACCAGATCGGCTTCACCACCCCGCCGTCGCAGGCGCGCTCCACGACCTACCCGACGAGCGTCGCGCGCATGCTCCACTCCCCGATCTTCCACGTGAACGGCGAGGACCCGGAGGCCGTCGCGCAAGTCGTACGGCTCGCCCTCGATTTCCGCCAGCGTTTCCGCCGCGACGTGTTCATCGACATGTACGGCTACCGGCGTCGTGGCCACAACGAGGGCGACGAGCCCTCGTTCACCCAGCCGCTGCTCTACAAGGCGATCGAGGCGCGCAAGGGAGTCCGGGAGGGGTATCTCGACCACCTGCTGCGCCTCGAGGGCGTGACCCGCGAAGAGGCCGACGCGCTCGCGGCGCGCCGCCGCGAGCACCTCGAGAACGAGCTCAAGCGCGCCCACTCCGCGAAGGTCCTGCCGACCGACGCTCCGATGGGCGGAGTGTGGCGCGGCTACTCGGGCGGAAACGAGCTCGAGGTGGAGGAGCTCGAGACCGGGGTGGCGCGCGATCGGCTGGCCTCGCTGCTCGAGGTCCAGACCAAGTTGCCGGCCGACTTCCGGCCTCACCCGAAGATCGTCAAGCTGCTCGAGGCGCGCCGTGACATGGCGGCTGGCCGGAAGCCGCTCGACTGGTCCGCCGGCGAGAACCTCGCCTTCGCGACGCTCGCGGTCGAGCACGTCCGGATCCGTCTGACCGGGCAGGACGCCGAGCGAGGCACCTTCAGCCACCGGCACGCCGTCCTCCACGACTACGAGGACGGGCACACCTACATGCCGCTGGGACACCTCGCCGCCGGTCAGGCGGTGGTGGAGATCGAGAACAGCCCGCTGTCCGAGATCGCGCCGCTCGGGTTCGAGTACGGCTACTCGCTCGACCGCCCCGACTCGCTGGTGATGTGGGAGGCCCAGTTCGGCGACTTCGTGAACGTCGCCCAGGTGATCATCGACCAGTTCATCGTGAGCGCCGAGCAGAAGTGGCAACGCCTCAGCGGCCTGGTGATGCTCCTGCCCCACGGACTCGAAGGCGCTGGGCCGGAGCATTCGAGCGCCCGCCTGGAGCGGTTCTTGTCGCTCGCGGCCGAGGACAACATCCAGATCGCCCAGCCGACCACGCCGGCGCAGATGTTCCACCTGCTCCGTCGCCAGGTGCTTCGCCCGTGGCGCAAGCCCCTGATCGTGCTCACCCCCAAGAGCTTGCTACGGCTTCCCGCCGCGACCTCGAGCCTGGACGAGCTGGCGACCGGCACCTTCCGCCGCCTGATCGACGATCCCGGCGCGGCAGCGAGGCCAAAGAAGATCGAGCGGATCCTGCTCTGCACGGGCAAGGTCTTCTACGAGCTCGAGAAGAAGCGGGCCGAGCTCGACCGGGACGACGTCGCGATCCTGCGTCTCGAGCAGCTCGCACCCTTGCCCGGCGAGATCCTGCGCCGAGCGCTCTCCGTTTACCGCGACGAGACTCCGGTGATCTGGGTGCAGGAAGAGCCGGAGAACATGGGGGCGTGGAGCCACCTCCGGGTGAAGTTCCTCGACCGCATGTTCGAGCGTCACCCGTTCTCGTGCGTCGCGCGCCCCGCTTCGGCCAGCCCCGCGACCGGCTCGCACGCGAGCCACAGGCTCGAGCAGGAAGCGCTGCTCGCCGAAGCCCTCGGACTCTGACCGCGCTCGCCGCGTCCTGCCCTGCTCTCTCCCGGAGGAAGGTTCCGAAATGCCCATCGACATCGTGGTTCCCGGCGTAGGCGAATCGATCACCGAGGTCGAGCTGGGCGATTGGCTCACGAAGGAGGGCGACTGGGTCGAGAAGGATGCGCCCGTCGTCGTGATCGAGAGCGAGAAGGCGACCGTCGAGGTTCCCGCACCCGTCTCGGGGACCGTCACCCGGATCCTGAAGGCGAAGGGCGAGAAGGCGTCCGTCGGCGAGACCATCGGCGTCATGGAGGAGGCAGCAAAGCCCGCCGGCGCGCCGGCGCCCACGGCGGCCGCGCCGCCCGCCTCGCCGGCCGCTTCCCGGAGCGCACCGTCGGAGGTGCGGATCATGCCCGCGGCCGCGCGCGTGCTGGCGCAGAACCAGGTGGCGGCGGCGGACGTCACGCCCTCCGGCCCGGGCGGCCGGCTCCTGAAGGAAGACGTCGAACGTCACGTCGCCGAACGCGCCGCTGCGCCGGCACCCTCGGCACCGACGACGGCCCCCGCCGCGGCCCAGTCCACGCCGGCGGGCCCGGCCGCCGAGGACGACGAGATCGTCCCGATGAGCCCGCTCAGGCGCAAGATCGCCGAGCGCCTGGTCCAGTCGCAGCAGACCGCGGCGCTGCTCACGACCTTCAACGAGATCGACATGTCCGCCGTGTCGGCCCTCCGCAAGCAGTACCAGGAGGCCTTCACCAAGCGCTACGGCATCAAGCTCGGCTTCATGTCGTTCTTCGTGAAGGCGGCCGTGGACGCCCTGCACCGGGTCCCCGAGGTCAACGCCGAGATCCGTGGCACCGACATCGTGTACCACCGCTACTACGATATCGGCGTCGCGGTGGGCGGCGGCCGCGGGCTGGTGGTGCCCGTGATCCGCCGCGCGGACCGCCTCTCGTTCTCGGAGATCGAGGTGGCGATCGAGGACTTCGGGAAGCGAGCGCAGGGCGGCAAGCTGAAGCCCGAGGAGCTCGCCGGCGGCACCTTCACCATCTCGAACGGCGGCGTGTACGGCTCGCTCCTATCCACGCCGATCGTGAACCCGCCCCAGGTGGCGATCCTCGGCCTTCACAAGATCGAGGACCGGCCGGTCGCGGTCGCGGGCCAGGTGGTGATCCGGCCGATGATGTACGTCGCGCTGACCTACGACCATCGCATCATCGACGGGCGCGAGGCGGTGACGTTCCTGAAGCGCATCAAGGAGTCGGTCGAGGATCCGGCCCGCATCCTTCTCGAGGTCTGAGCCCGCCGCCTCCCGGCGTTCGCTTCCCCATCCGAGGGCGGAACCGCCTCGTCACGCGCAACCCGCCCGAGCCCGGTCTCGCAGAGGCATCCCATGGAACAGCAGGCTCATGATCTGGTCGTCATCGGCGCGGGCCCGGGCGGGTATCAGGCGGCCATCCGGGCCGCTCAGCTCGGCCTGAACGTCGGCGTCATCGAGAAGGACGCGACCCTCGGCGGCACCTGCCTGAACGTCGGCTGCATCCCCAGCAAGGCGCTCCTCGAGTCGAGCGAGCTCTATGCCGAGGCGAGCCACGGCGCCCTCGCCCAGCACGGCGTCCGCACCGGCGCGGTCGAGCTCGACCTGGCCGCGATGCTCAAGCGCAAGGAGCAGGTGGTCAAGGCGCTCACCACCGGCATCGCCGGGCTGTTCAAGAAGCACAAGATCGCCCGCTACTCGGGCTTCGGGCGGTTCGCGTCGCCGACCGTCGTACAGGTGGTGAACGAGCAAGGTGTCGCCGCGGAGCTGACCGCCAGGCACGTGCTGATCGCGACGGGCAGCAAGCCGGCGAGCCTGCCGGGCGTCGAGCTCGACGGGGATCGGGTGGGAACGAGCACCGAGGCGCTCTCCTACCGAGAGGTCCCTGCCCACCTCGTCGTGATCGGCGCGGGCTACATCGGGCTCGAGCTGGGGTCCGTGTGGCGCCGTCTCGGCGCCAAGGTTTCGGTGGTCGAGTACCTCGACCGGATCCTGCCGGGCATGGACACCGAGATGGCGACCGAGGCGCAGAAGGTGTTCGCGAAGCAGGGCTTCGAGTTCCACCTCGGCCGGCGGGTCACCGGCGCCCGGCGCGACGGTGACGGCGCGATCGTGGAGATGGAAGGGGCGGAGCCGATCCGCTGTGACCGCGTCCTGGTCGCCGTCGGGCGGCTGCCCTACACCGACGGGCTCGGGCTCGAGGCCGCCGGACTGGCGACCGACGCCAGGGGCCGGATCCCCGTCGACGCGCACTGGCAGACCGCGACGCCCGGCGTCCACGCGATCGGCGACGTGATCGCCGGCCCGATGCTCGCCCACAAGGCCGAGGAGGAGGGCGTGGCGGTCGCCGAGTGGATCGGCACCGGCTGGTCCCACGTCAACTACGACACCATCCCCGGCGTCTGCTACACGAACCCCGAGTTCGCGACGGTCGGGAAGACCGAAGACACGCTCAAGGCCGAAGGCATCCCGTACCGGAAGGGGTCGTTCCCGTTCCGCGCCAACGCCCGCGCCCGGACCCTCAACCAGCTCGAGGGCCGAGTGAAGATCCTCGCCCACGAGAAGACCGACCGTGTCCTGGGGATCCACATCTTCGGACCGCGTGCGGGTGAGCTGATCGCCGAAGCCACGCTCGCGATGGAGCTCGGCGCCTCGAGCGAGGACATCGCCCGCACCTGCCACGCGCACCCCACCCTTCCCGAAGTCCTGCGCGAGGCCGCCTTGGCCGTGGACGGCCGGCCCCTCAACATCTGACGCCGCGCCACCGACCGGCCCGGCCCCCCCGGGGAGTCGCGATGACCTCACCCGACCGAACCGCCCTCCCTGCCTCGCAACGGTCGGGCCTGGGGCGACCCGGCTCCCCCGGCCACCCGATCCGCACCCCGGAGGACTACGTCGAGAGCCTGCGCGGCCGGGCCTTGCGGGTGTTCGCGCTCGGCGAGCGTGTCGAAGAGCCGGTGGATCACCCCCTCATCCGGCCGTCGGTGCGAGCGGTGGCGGCCACCTACGACCTCGCCGCCCGGGATCCCGCGCTCGCCACGGCGCGCTCGTCGCTCACCGGACGGCTCGTCAACCGCTTCCTGCACGTCACCGAGTCCACCGAGGACGTGGTCGCGCAGAACCGGATGCAGCGTCGCCTCGGACAGCTCACCGGCACCTGTTTCCAGCGATGCGTCGGGATGGACGCGATCAACGCGCTGTTCTCGGTGACGTACGACTGCGACCGCGCGCACGGCACCGCCTACCACCCGCGGCTGCGGGCCTTCGTCGCCATGGCGCAGGAGCTCAACCTCGTGATCGGCGGCGCGATGACCGATCCGAAGGGGGATCGGAGCAAGAGCCCGTCTCGCCAGGAGGACCCGGACGTCTTCGTGCACGTGGTCGAGCGCAGGGCCGATGGGCTCGTGCTGCGCGGCGCGAAGGCGCACCAGACCGGCTGCATCAACTCGCACTGGCTGGTCGTCATGCCGACGATGCGCCTCGACGCAGCCGATCGGGACTTCGCGGTCGTCGCCGCCATCCCCGTGGAGGCGCCGGGGCTGACCTTCGTCTACGGCCGTCAGTCCTGCGACACCCGCAGCCTCGAGGGCGGCTCGATCGACGTCGGGAACGCCTCCTATTCGGGCCAGGAGGCCATGATCATCCTCGAGGACGTCTTCGTCCCGTGGGATCACGTCTTCCTCGACGGCGAGACCGACTTCGCCGGCCCGCTGGTCGAGCGCTTCACCGCGTACCACCGGCGCAGCTACGTCTGCAAGACCGGCGTGGGCGACGTGTTGATCGGCGCGGCCGCCTCGATCGCGGACATGAACGGCGTGGCGAAGGCCTCGCACGTCCGCGACAAGCTCGTGGAGATGACCCACCTCAACGAGACGATCTACG
>CAYMQR010000233.1:0-7953 GCA_964392195.1 uncultured bacterium
GGGGGGGGTGTGTGTGGGGGGGGGGGCCCCCCGCCGCCCCGGGGGGGGGGGGGGGGGGGGGGCCCCCAACACCCCCCCGCGGCAACATGGGCGAGGAATTGAGAGTCATCTCTCAATTCCTCGCCGTACGCCGGTCTTCCTCGAGCTTGCCGTCGCGGAGGCGGATGAGCCGGTCGCCGAACTCGGCGGCGCGCGGGTCGTGGGTGACCATCACGATCGTGGGCGCCTTCCCCTGGTGCACCGAGCGCAGGAGCTCGAGGATCTCGGTGGCGGTCACCGAGTCCAGGTTGCCGGTGGGCTCGTCGGCGAGCAGCAGCCGCGGCTCCACCACCAGCGCGCGGGCGATCGCCACCCGCTGCATCTCGCCGCCCGAGAGCTCGTCGGGGCGGTGGGCGCTGCGATCGGCGAGACCGACCACCGCGAGCAGGCTCTCGACGCGCTCGCGCACGTCCTTCATGCGCTTGCCGTCGAGGAGGAGCGGCAGCGCCACGTTCTCGGCGGCGGTGAGCGTGGGCAGCAGGTTGAAGAACTGGAAGATCAGCCCGACGCGCTCGCGGCGGAAGATCGTGACGTCGGTGTCCGGCATCTCGCTCAGCACCTCGCCGTCCACGGTGAGCCGCCCGCTGGTGGGCCGGTCGAGGCCGCCCATCAGGTGGAGCAGGGTGCTCTTGCCGGAGCCGCTCGGCCCCATGATCGACAGGAACTCGCCGCGCGGCACCGTGAGCGTGACGCCCGCCAGCGCGCGCACCTCGCGGTGGCCCTGCAGGTAGACCTTGGTGACGTCGTCGACCTGGACGAGCGCCTCGCTGTGTCCCGCCATCTCCGCCACGTGTTCGACCCCCGGCCCGGACGTGGGCGGGGCGCAATATGGATGCCGCCGGCGAGGCCGATCAATGGCCGGCGGTCGCCGTGCGCACCGCGCGCTCGGCGCGGACCGTGAGGCCCGCTGCGATCAGCGACGCGGCGGCGCCCATCATCAGCAGCCCGCGCGAGTGGAGCGGCTCGAGGACCACCGCGATCGCGAGCCCCGAGGCGATCGCCCCCACTCCGTACGAGCCGGTGGCGAGGATCCCCTGGGCGGTGGCGCGGATCCGCTCGGGAGCGCGGGAGCGGAGGATCTCCACCGACGCGATCCAGAACGCGCCGAACACCACGCCGTGGGTGGCCTGCGTCACCAGCAGCACCACGGGATCCCGGGTCACCGCGGCGGCGAGCCAGCGCAGCGAGCCGAGCGCGGTGGCGAGGGTCAGCACCCGGAACGGGTCGATCCGCGCCAGCACCGCGCGCCCCAGCCACATCACCGCGATCTCGGTGACCATCGCCACGCCGAGCGCCGCGCCCGTCCACCGCGACGAGAGCCCGATGGCGGCGACGTGGATGCCGATCAGGTTGTCCCAGGTCACGAGGGCGAAGCCGTGCAGCACCAGCGCCGCGACGAACGGCCCGAAGAAGCGCTCGCCCGCGAACGCGCGCATCGCCTCCCACACCGGCACCGGCTTCGCGAGCGGCGCGCGCGGGAACGCGAACGTGAGCACGGCGCCCAGGAACCACGCGAGCAGCGCCAGATCGAGCGGCGCGCGCGGGTGCAGGTCGGCGAGCCAGCCCGCGATCACGCCCAGCACCATGAACCCCACCGAGCCCCACAGCCGGATCCGGCCGTAGTGGCGCGCGTCGAGGCCGCGCCGCTCGAGCGCCACGATCGACTCGGCGTCGAGGAGCGGGCCGATCGGACCGCGCGCGGCCGAGAACAGCACCAGCGTCGCGGCCATCGCGAGCGGTGGCAGCCCGAGCCAGATCGCCACCGCCGCCGCGCCCCACGACACGAAGCTGGTGAGGATCAGCACCCGCTCCGCGCTGCGGAAGCGGTCGGCGAGCGCGGTCCAGAGCGGCGCCGACACCACGCGCGCGAGCGTCATCGCGGCCATCATCAGGCCGAAGGCCGTGCCGCTGTATCCGGTGCGCTCCAGGTAGAGCCCGAAGAACGGCACCCAGGCGCCCGCGCCCCCGAGCACCAGGAAGAACGTCGCCGCGATCGTCGACACCGACACCATGGCGCCGGGCAGTGTGCGCAGGCGCGGTCGGTTGGCAACCGCTGGGCGAAGCGCCGCCGCTCGGTTACAAACCGCCGTCCGGCGACCGCCGTAGAGGTGACGTGAAGCGCGCCGGACCCATCCTCGTCATGACCAGCTTGTGGCTCCTCGCCTCGTCCGGGTGCGCCGACCTCGTGTACCGGTTCGGGATCCCGCTCTTCTACGAGGAAGCGGAGCTGCCCGCGGGCCAGGTGCTGCTCGACCTGCCGTACCGGAGCGACCCCGGCACGGACCCGGTCAAGCACCGCCTCGACCTCTTCGTGCCCGCGCCGTCGAGCGCGCCGGCGCCGGTGCTGGTGTTCGTCCACGGCGGTGGGTGGCGCAAGGGCGACAAGTCGTACGCGCCCGGCGGCCACGACGTGTACGGCAACATCGGCCGCTTCTTCGCCAGCCGCGGCATCGCCACCGCGGTGATCAACTACCGGCTCATGCCGGCGGTCACCCTCGAGGAGCAGATCGACGACGTCGCGCACGCGGTGGCGTGGGTGCGCCGCGAGGCGCCGCGCCTCGGCCTCGATCCCGCCGGCATCTTCCTCGCCGGCCACTCGGCGGGCGCCCAGCTCGCCACCTGGGTCGCGCTCGACCGGAGCCGGCTCGCCGCCGTGGGCGTGCCGGAGAGCGCGATCCGCGGGCTCATCGCCGTGAGCGGCGCGGCCTACGACGTCGCGGACGAGGAGACCTACCGGCTCGGTGGCGATCCCGAGTACTACGCCGACCGCTTCCGGAACGGCGACGCGGGCGAGGCGTGGAAGAGCGCCGCGTCACCGGTCCGCTTCGTCCGCGCCGACGCGCCGCCGGCGCTGATCTTCTTCGCCGAGGGCGAGAGCGAGGCGCTCAAGCACCAGGCGCGGCTGCTGACGGACACGCTCACGCGCGCCGGCGCGAGCGCCCGGCTGGTGCCGGTCCCGGCGGGCAGCCACGAGCGGATCGTCCTCACCCTGAGCCGCGACGACCGCGTCGCCGCGCCCGAGATCCTCGCGTTCATCCGTCCGGTAGGTGGAACGTCTCGCCGATCGCCAGCACCTTGATGCGCTCGGCGAGGTCGGGGCGGCTCGCGGCCACCCGCGCGAGCTCGCGCGGCGGCTCGTCGAGGGGCTCGTCGGAGAGCCGGAACGTGCCCCAGTGCACCGGCACCAGGAAGCGCGCGTCTAGCTCCTCGAACGCGCGCAGCGCCTGCGCCGGGTCCATGTGCTGGTACGCCATGAACCAGCGCGGCGCGTAGGCGCCGATCGGCAGGAGCGCCACGTCGATCGGCCCGAAGCGCCGGCCGTATTCCGCGAAGCCCGGGAAGTAGCCGGTGTCGCCGGCGAAGTAGTAGCGCCGGCCGTGGCCCTCGACGAGCCACGAGGCCCACAGCGTCTCGTTCCGGTTCAGGCTGCGCAGGCTCCAGTGCTGCGACGGCAGGCAGGTGATGGTCCAGTCGCCGACCACCGTGCTCTGCCACCAGTCGAGCTCGGTGACGTGCTCGCGTCCCTCGTCGCGCATCCAGCCCGCGAGGCCGAGCGGCACCACCATCACGGTGCTGGGCGGCAGCCGCTCGATGGTGGGCGCGTCGAGGTGGTCGTAGTGGTTGTGGCTGATGACCGCGAAGCGCGGCGCGGGGATGCGCTCGAGCGGGATGCCGGGCGGGTGGAGGCGATCGCGGAGGCCGAGGATGGAGTCCGAGAAGATCGGGTCGGTGAGCCAGACGTCGCCCTCGTCCTCGACCAGCGCGGTGGCGTGGCCGATCCAGGTGACGGAGGGATCGGTGAGGTCGGCGAGCAGCGAGCCGCCGTCGTTCGCGACCACCGGGACGTCCGGCTCGCGATCCGCGCCTTCACCGAACTCGTTGCCCGAGAGCTTCCAGCGGACCAGGTCCGTGAACCCAGTCGTCATCTCGGCCCACGGGTTGAAGAACGCGGCCCCGCGCCGGTGCGGCGCGTAGAGCGACTTCACGTCGGGGGGCTCGCCCGGCGTTGCGGCGGGCGCGTCGGGCACCGAGCACCCGGCGAGCCCGGGTAGGGCGGCGGCGAGCGCCGCGGCCAGGGAGAGCGCGGCGCGCGCGTTCACGGCCCCGCGACCCGGGCGGCCGCGGCGCGGGTGTCGGGGACACCGCCTTCGCCGCGCGGGAACACGATGCGCGCGTCGAACGGCTTGTCACGGTCGTCGTCGATGTTCGAGATCCCCTCCCACTCGAGGAGCTCGCGGGTCTCATGGTCGTAGGCGAGCGTGATCGGGTCGAGGAGCCAGCGCACCAGCGGCGTCGCCAGCTCGACCGCGACCACCATCGCACGGCGCTCGCCGACGAGCTTCTCGCCGGTGCGCCGCGCCTGGAATCGGAAGGTGTCGAGGCGGGTCGGCGCGGCGAAGTCGAACTCGAGGGTCTCGCCGCGCGCGAGCGCGTCCCAGTGGCTGCGCAGGTAGTAGTTGAAGCCGGCGTCGACGACCAGGTCGGCGGGAGCCGCGATCGTCGCGCGCTCGAGCTCGGAGTCCGCCTTGTCGCGCTGGAACAGCGCGATCCGGCCGCCGCCCACCTCGACCCCCTCGACGTAGCCGTCGCGGGCATCGTCCATGCGGAAGGCGGGCTTCTCTGCGCCGGCGGCGAAGTCGAGCGTCTTGGTCGCCATCAGGCGGCCGTCGGGAGCGCGGTAGGTGACGCGCGCGGACACCAACCGCGAGCCGTCCCACGACTGCTCGTGCTCCTCGGTGTAGAGGAAATCGCCGCTCTTGCGGTCGTAGGCGAGGCCCTGGAACGTGCGCGACCCGGGACGCGCGGCGCCGCCCTCGACGGCCACCGCGTGCGCCACCGAGGCGAGCCCCAACCCGACCACCGTCAACCCGATCCATGTGCGCTTCATGTCCGTCCTCGTTTCTCGAAACGGTAGTGTGCCACCAACCACTCTTCGCCACCGCGCGCCGCGAACAGCTCGGCGCACGCCAGGAAGAACATTCGCCAGCGCTGCAGCCAGCGGCGCTCGTCACCGGCGCCGTAGGCGCGCGCCAGCACCGGTAGCGCGCTCGCCTCGTTGCGATCGAGATTGGCGAGCCACGCTCGCAACGTGCGGGCGTAGTGGAGCCCGCTCACCATCCACCGCTCGGCCACTCGCAGGTGGCGTTGGTGGCGAGCGAGCAGCTCGGCCGACGGCATGATCCCGCCGGTGAAGAAGTTCCGCGCCATCCAGTCGTCGCTGCCCGCCGTCTCGTAGGGATAGGTCAAGGTGCGGTGGCAGAAGTGGTGGACGAAGAGCTCGCCGTCGGGCTCGAGCCAGCCGGCGACCCGCTCGAGGAGCGCGCCGTGGTTGCGGACGTGCTCGAACATCTCGACGCTCACCACGCGGTCGAAGCGCTCGTCGAAGGAGAGGTCGTTGACGTCGACGGTGCGGATCTCGAGGTTCGCGGGGGCGCGGGCCTCGATGAACGCGCGCTGGCTCGCCGAGTTCGACACCGCGACGACGCGCGCGCTCGGGAAGCGCCGCGCCATCCACAGCGACAGCGAGCCCCAGCCGCAGCCGAGGTCGAGGATGCGCTGGCCGTCGGCGAGCCCGGCGCGCGCGGCGGTGAGGGCGAGCATCGCCTCTTCGGCCGAGGCCAAGGTGGTGTCCGGGCGCTCGAAGAGGCACGCGCTGTACTTGAGCTGCGGACCGAGGACGAGCTCGAAGAGCTCCGCGGGGACCTCGTAGTGCTGGCGGTTGGCTTGGTCGGGGACGAGCGCGATCGGGCTCGCGTCGAGCTCTCTCTCGAACGCGGCGCCGCGATCGAGCCGCAGCTCGTCGCGGAGCCGCCGGCGCAGCACGTGGCGGATGCCCGCTCGGATGGCCGAGTCGGGGACCAGGCGCCGCTCGGCGAGGGCGATCGCGATGGAATCGAGCATCGCTGGCCCTCAGGCGCGCGGCGGCCACGGCACGAAGGCCGAGGTGGTGCGCTGGTACTCACGGTAATCGTCGCCGCGGCTCGCGAGCGCCTGTGCCTCGGTGTGCGGGATGCCCGTGACCCGGTAGAGGAAGAGCAGCATCAGCGCCGGGCCGAGCCAGGTGAGGGCGGCGCCGTGGCCGATCAGCACGTAGCTCCACCAGTGGAGCCACTCGAAGAAGTAGTTGGGATGGCGCGAGTAGCGCCACAGCCCCACGCGGCAGGTGCGACCGCGGTGGGCGGGGTCGCGGCGGAACCGGCTGAGCTGGCGGTCGGCGAGGCTCTCGCCGCCGATCGCCACCGCCGCCAGCGCCACGCCGGCCCACGCCCAGCCGTCGACGGGGCCGCCACGCATCGCCACCAGCGGGGGCAGCGAGAACAGCGCCGCGAGAGCGGCCTGGACCTGATAGAGCACGAAGAAGCGCGGCTGAGCACGCTCGCCCCACACGCTTCTGAGGTGGCGATAGCGCCCGTCCTCGCCGGCACCCGCGGCGACCCGGTCGCGCAGGAGGTAGCCGCCGAGCCGCAGCGACCAGCACGCGGTCAGCAGCGCGACCAGGGCGCGTCGGGCCGGATCGCCGAGGTCCGGCGCGGCGATCGCGTAGGCGAGGACGAGGGCGCCGATCCCCAGCGACCAGAGTGCGTCCACGGTGGTGGCATCGCGCGTGGCGCGCTGGCGCGCCCAGGCCGCGGCCATCACGACCGCCATCGCGGCCCAGCCGAAGAGTATCGCCGTCATCATCCGTTCTCCCCGACCGCAAGATAATATCTATACAAGACCTATGCAAGCATTCGGCATGACGCCGCGGGCGTCGGAGAGCGGAGCAGCGCATCCCCGCCCGTCCACTCGCTATGCTCGAGACGATGGACACGAAGAACCCCGGGTTTCGAGCGCTGGTGGAGGCGGTGTTCGCGCAGGCGGGCTTCGTCCGCGAGCTCGGCATCGAGCTCGTCGACGTCGGCCCCGGCTGGTGCGAGACCCGCCTCGCCGTCGAGCCGCGCCACCTGCAGCAAAACGGCGTGGTCCACGCCGGGGTCCACTCGACCCTCGCCGATCACACGGCGGGCGCCGCGGCGGCGAGCCTGGTCGCCGCCGACGAGTACGTGCTCACGATCGAGTTCCAGGTTCATCTGCTGCGCGCGGCGCCGCCGGCGCCGCTCTTCTGCCGGGCGGACGTGCTCAAGCCGGGAGCGCGCTTCAGCGTGGTGGAGTCGAGCGTCTACAGCGAGCGCGGCGAGCGCCGCGAGCTGGTGTCGAAGCTCACCGCGACGGTCGCTGTCCTAAGCCGCGCTGCCGGCCAGCGCGCGTAGCGCCTTCGAGCCGAGCAGCCACACCAGCGTCCCGCCGGGACGCCCCGGCACGAACAGCTCGATCCGCGCCGCGCCCGCCTTCTTCAGCTCGGTGAACGGGCTCGCGCGGTTCGCGACCGCGAACGCCAGCACGTGGTCGAGGTTGGGCGCGTGTCCGGTGCACAGGATCTCCCCCGACTTCTCGCGGGCGAGCAGCGCGAACAGCGCCTTGGGATCGGCCTCGGGGAGCAGCGCCTCGGTCTCGCGGACCACCTCGGATCCGCAGCCCAGCTCGCTGGCGGCGATGCGCGCGGTCTGGACCGCGCGCGTGTACGGGCTCGACAGGATCAGCGTCGGCGCGACACCCAGCACCCCGAGCCCGCGCGCCGCGAGGGTGGTCCGCTCGATCCCCCGCGGCGTGAGCGCCCGCTCGGGCTCCGCCGGGCAATCGGGCGCCGCACGATCGTGAGCGATGCCGTGGCGGAACAGCACGAGTCTCATGGTGGTCCGCTCATGTGAACGAGCGACGTTCCGCCGCTCGGCGCGTGCCAGCGGCACGCCGCGAGCGCAGCGAGGCGACTCGGGGGTGGGTCCCGCCGGGATTCACTCCCGGCGGTCGGGGGGCTGGAACCCGCGCGCGCCTTGCGCACGCTCCCCGAGAAGCCCAGGGGCGAGCGCGAGCTCG
>CAYMQR010000234.1:0-7936 GCA_964392195.1 uncultured bacterium
GCAGCCGGCGCCGACCTCGGCGCGCACACGCGTCGAAGCGGCGGCGGCCGCCTCCGGCAGCGTGGAGCGGAACAGCTCGGTCGCGCCGGCGCAGCTCTCGATCGCGGTGTCGACGTGGATCGCCGCTGGCCGATCGAGGGCGGCGAGCCCCTCGGCCAGCACCCGCGGCACCTGGCGCAGCCGCGCTGCCAGCCACGTCATGCGCTGCTCCAGCGGCCGCGCATCCCGGATCGCGAGCAGGTGGCAGCCGTAGAGCGCGGTGTCGGCGCAGATTGCCGGGTTCCAGGTCCACGTCGCGAGCTCGCGCCAGTCGTGGAGATCGGCGATCAGGGTGCCGAGCACCGCGTCGCGATCGAGGCGCTCGTCGGCGGAGAGCGAGTCACCCGGTAGCGCGCGGAGGTCGGCGACGAGCCGATCGGTCTCGTCGAGCTGCGCGGCGAGGGTGGCGGGGTCGAAGCTGTCGAGCTCGTCGGCGCGGTCGTAGCAGCCGTCGGCGGTGGCGGCGACCGGGCTGGTCCGCCAGCGGTGCGCGAGGACCCGCGCGAAGACGCGCGCGAACGGGGAGTCGGTGGGGGCGGGAGGAGGGGAGGCGGAGCTGGCGGAGGTCCCGTCAGCCACGAACCGCGACCTCTGCGTCGGAAGGGATCGGCCGCGGTGGCGTCATCGTGTCGATCAGCTCGAGCCCGAACCCCTCCAGCCCCACGGGACGCAGCGACGGGTTGTGGGTCACGAGCTTGAGCTTCTTGAGGCCGAGCTTGCGGAGCACCTGCGCGCCGAGCCCGTAGTCGCGCAACCCGGCGGGATAATCCTCGCGCTCGGGCTCGTCGCCGAGGTTGTGCTCCATCGTCTCGGCGTGGCTCGCGAGCTTCCGCACCAGCGCCTCCGCGGTGAACGGCTTGAGGATGTAGAGCAGCACGCCGCTCGGCGCGCCCGCGATCAGCTCGAGCGCTTGGTGGAGGAGCACGCCGCCGTCGTGGCGGAAGGCCGTGAACGCGTCACCCCACACGTCGCTCGAGTGGACGCGCACCAGCGTCGGGGTCTCCGCATCGATCGTGCCGCGCACCAGCGCCAGGTAGTGGAGCTGGTTGAGCTTGTTGGTGAAGACGCGGATCTGGACCTGCCCCAGGATCTCGGTCGAGACCCGCGCGTTCGCGATCTCGTCGACGAGCTGCTCGGTGGCGAGCCGCCACGCGATCACGTCGGCGACGCTCACCAGGGGGAGCCCGTGCTCGGCGGCGAGCGCGCGCAGCTTGGGCATCCGCGCCATCTGGCCGTCGTCGCCGAGGATCGCGCACGCGACGCCGGCGCGCCCGTGGCCGGCGAGCACGGCGAGGTCGGCGCTCGCCTCGGCGTGACCGGCGCGCTCCAGCACGCCGCCCTCGCGCACGCACTCGGGGAACACGTGCCCCGGCGAGATCAGGTCCTTGGGGCCGCTCTCGTCGGCGACCGCGACCTCGATGGTGCGGGCGCGGTCGGCGGCGCTGATGCCGGTGGTGACGCCGCGACGGGCCTCGATCGAGGTGGCGAACGCCGGCGTCGCCGCGGTTCGGTTGCGCACCGGCATGAGCGCGAGGCCGAGGCGGCGGATCTTCTCGAGGGGGATCGCGACCCGCACCAGCCCGCCGCCGTGGGTCGCCATGAAGTTGACCGCGTCGGCGGTCACCTTGGCGCCGGCCATGACCAGCGCGCCTTCGCTCGAGTCGCGCTCGTCGTCCGTGAGGATCACCATGCGGCCGGCGCGGATCGCCTCGATGGCGCGCGCGGTTCGCTCACGGATGGCGTCGGGTGCCTGGCTCAGCGGTGACGAAGGGGCGCTCGCGTTCATGAACGTGGAAAACCCGGGGTTCGGAGTGGAGTCGCGAAGTATCCCATCGGGCCGAGGGTCGTTCCAACCGTGCTCGGCCGACACCGAGCAGCGCGCGGCATCGGAGGGACCGCCTCCCGGCGGTCCGCGGCGTCGCCGACACGGCTCGACGGGAGTCGAGCCCTCCGAGCCAGGAGCGGAAACGGCGTGACCCCGACCGGGATCACGCCGTCGCTCGGCGGTGGCTGGCGAGGGATCAGGCTTCCGGCATCGGCTCGCCGCCGCACAGGTCCTCGATCCTGAGCGGCCAGCCGGCGGGCGACTCGCCCTTGGCGCCGACCACGGCCATCTCGGACTCCTCGGGACGCGAGGTGGCGTCGCCGGCCGCCAGGTCGATCCCGGCGCGGAACCACTTCTCCTCGTAGCGCACCGTGCAGTCGGTCTGGTTGGGCTGCGGGTAGGTGAAGGGACGCCCCTCGAAGTTCCGCATCATCGCCTTCGACTGGGTGAGGGCGTTGACGTAGCTCGGGGCCACCGGCGCCTTGCCGCCGCCGCCGGGTAGGTCGACCACGAACGTCGGCACCGCGAAGCCCGAGGTCCAGCCGCGCAGCGACTCCATGACCTCGATGCCGGTCTCGATCGGGGTCCGGAAATGCTCGAGACCTTCCTCGTTGTCGCACTGGAACAGGTAATAGGGACGGACCCGGTTGCGGACGAGCTGGTGCATCAGCTCCTTCACCACCCGCGGGCTCGAGTTCACGCCGCGCAGCAGCACCGTCTGGTTGCCGAGCGGGATGCCGGCGTTCACGATCCGCGACACGGCCGCCTTGGACTCGGGCGTGAGCTCCTTGGGGTGGTTGAAGTGGGTGTTGATCCACACCGGGTGGTACTTGGCGAGCATCTTCACGAGGTCGTCGGTGATCCGCATCGGCAGGAACATCGGCATCTTGGTGCCGAAGCGGATGACCTCGATCGAGGTGATCTCGCGCAGCCGCGACACCACGTACTCGAGGTTCTTGTCCGACATCGTGAAGGGGTCGCCGCCCGAGATCAGCACGTCGCGGACCTCGGGGTGCTTGCGCAGGTACGAGAGCGACTCCTCGATCTGCTGCTTGGGCAGGACCTCGTTGGGGAGTCCGGTCAGGCGTTTGCGCGTGCAGAACCGGCAGTAGCTCGCGCACATGTTGTTGACCAGGAAGAGCACCCGGTCGGGGTAGCGGTGCACGAGACCGGGGGCGACGCGGTGCGCGTCCTCACCGAGAGAGTCGGTGACCCCGGCGCCCACGCCCGACATCTCGGCGCCGCGCGGCACGAACTGCATGCGCACCGGGCAGTGCGGGTCGTACGGGTCCATCAGCGAGCAGAGATAAGGCGTGATCGACATCTGGAACTCGCTGCGGGTCGCGAGCACGCCGTCGCGCTCCTCGGGCGTCAGATGGATCACCTGCTCGAGCGTCTCGAGCGACTGGACGCAGTTCTGGAGCTGCCAGCGCCAGTCCGCCCACTTATCGGCGGGCACGTCCCTCCACAGCGGGATCGAGGTGTAGTGGCGGCCGTGGCGGCACAAGTGAGGGTCGGCATCGAGCTCGGCCGACATGTCTCCTCTTGCGCCGGCGGGTGCGACCGGGGCCACTTTCGTGGCTCGAAGCGAGTTCTCGCGCGTCGCGAGCTTCAGGCGGGGGCGTCCCTTGCGAAGCTGCCTGGCTGGTTCGAGCATTGCTGCGGTGTCCTCCTCGGCGGTCTCTGTGCTCGTGTTGCGACCGCGGGACCGATGTGCGCGCATCATAGGGGTGGGGTTCGGGGCCCACAAAGCGTGAGCGGATTCGGTTCTCGGGTTCCCCGTCTGAGCGTCGCGTCTTCGAGGCATCGGCTTCGTTCACACCACCGCTTCGCGCTTATCGTGAAACGGTTAACTTCATGATAAGGAAGCACCGAAACCGACACAAGCATTTTGTTGACTCCCGGCACGATTTTTTTCCGCGATCGGAAGAGACACGACCGAACGGTGGCGCATCGCGCGAGCCGCCGCGGCGCGTGCGTGCTCGTCACGCGTGCTTCACCGCGCCGCGCCCGGGCGGCTCGCGCCGGCGCGGAAACGGCGGATCGCGGGCGCGAGGATCCGCCCGATGAGCGTGCGGTAGTCGATGTTCGCGCTCGTCGCGATCAGGCACAGGTCGGACCAGCCGGGTGAGAGCCCCGGCAGCGGGTTGAGCTCGACGAAGTTCACGCGCCCCGCGGCGTCGAGGCGCAGATCGACGCGCGCCACGTCCCGGCAGCCGAGCGCGTGGAACGCCGCGACCGCCGCGCGCGCCAGCTCGCGCCCGAGCGGCGCGTCGACCTTGGCGGGGGTGTCGTAGCGCACCTCCTTGGACCAGTCCTGCTTGTGCTCGAACGCGTAGACCGGGCGCTTGTTGCGCTTGTCGAGGAACACGATCTCCATCGGCGGCAGCACCCGCGGCGTGCGCTCGCCGAGCAGTCCGACCGTGAACTCGCGTCCCGGCAGGAAGCCCTCGACGAGCGCCGGCTGCTTGTAGCGCTCGATCAGCTCGCGCGCCACGGCGCGCGCCTGCGCCTCGTCCTCCACCACGCTCTTCGGCACCACTCCCTTGGAGCTGCCCTCGGTCACCGGCTTGACGATGGCCGGGAAGGGGAACCCCTTCGGCAGCCGCTCGCGCCCGGTGTGCGCCAGGAACCACGGCGGAGTGGCCACGCCGACGTCGGCCACCAGCCGCTTGGCGAGCTCCTTGTCGAGCGCCATCGCCAGCGCCGCCGGATCGGAGCCCGTGTAGGGGATGCCGAGCAGCTCGAGGAGCGCCGGCACCTGCGACTCGCGGTTCCGGCCCAGCACGCCCTCCGCCATGTTGAAGACGACGTCGGGAGCCGCCGCCACCAGGCGGGTCGGCAGCTCGGGCGTGGCCTCGAGCTCGATGACCTCGTGGCCGAACGACTCGATCGCCTCGCGGATCGAGGCGATCGTCTTGGGCGAGTCGTATTCGGCCTCGCTCTCCTCGACCCCCTCGACCGGCGTCACGCGCTTCACGTTGAACGTGAAGCCCACCCGCAGCGGCCGCTTGCGCGCCTTCGGCCGGGCACGCGAGCGTCCGCCGAGCGCGTGACGCTGGCTGGCGCTGCGCACGATCGCGTCGAGCACCGCCTGCGGGCCCTCGAGCCCGCGCAGCGCGGCCGCCGTGGAGAGCGTGGCCTCCGCCTCGAGCCCGGGGAGCGGATCGACCTCGATCACGAACGGCGTGCCGTCCTCGGCGACCCGGAAGTCGACGCGGCCGAGGTCGCGGATGCCGAGGCACTCGACCACCGCGTTCGCCATGCTCATCAGCTCGTCGCGCAGCGCCGCCGGGAGCCGCGCCGGCGCTTCCAGCTTCCACGGCGGCGGGCTCGCGGCGGCCGCGCGGCCACGCGCCCGCTTTCCCTTGCTCGCCCCGCCGGCGGCCGCGCCGCCCAGGTTCGGCACGATCGCGATCGGCTCGAGCGCGGCGCCCCGTCCGGGAGCACCCTCGAGCACCGGCACCACCACGTGCCGCCCCGGCACGACCTCCTCGATCCACACGCCCTGCGCTCCGTGGCCGAGCAGCTCGAGGACGCGGTGGTGGAGGGCCTCGGCGGAGTCGACCCGTTCGGAGTCACCGATCCACCCCTCGGGACGGAGCGCCACCGGATAGCGGAAGGTCGCGGGGCCGGTGCGCAGCAGGTCGGCGCGATCGACGATGCGCCGGCTGCGCAGCGTGCGGATGCCGTGGGCCGCGAGGTGGCGGCGCGTCAGGCCCGGGTTGAGCGTGAGCGCGTGGACCGCCGCCGACGAGCCGGTGTGCGGCAGGCCGAGGTCGGCGAAGAGCGCCGGATAGAACGACTCGCGCGCGCGCCCGCCCGGAGCACGCGCGGTGTTGAACACCAGGTCCGGCTTGAGCTGGGTGAGGCGGGTGACGGTGGCGACCAGCGGCTCGCCGACGTCGACGCCAGCGACGTCGTGGCCGAGCCGGCGCAGCGCCGCGGCCATCTGCTCGGCGGCGGCGGTCGCGCCGTGGCGATCGCCGGGGTCCGAGAGGTACGTGAACGCGATCTTCATCGATACCGCCTCCGCGCCCGGTGTCCATCGCGGAAGCCGTCGCGCTCGCTGCAAATGCCATCGCGCCGAGCGCTCGTCAAGGAATCTCGCGCGCGGGCCACCACGATCGCGCCGCACGGGCTGGCGCGCCGAGCCGCGAGGCCGGGTCCGGCCGGGCTTGTTGGGTGCGAGCGCAGCGTGTTATCCGAGGCGCCGCCCGTCGCGCGCTCCCGCTCTCCGCTCCAAGACATCCGTGCCGAAGCCCTCGAGCCCCTTCGTTCGTAGCGCGCTCGCCGTGACGGCGGTCGGTTTCGTCCTCGCCGCGTCGGCGCCGGCCGCGAGCGCGGCCGAGGTCGCCACCTGGGACGGCGGACGCTTCGAGCTCACCGGCTCGTACCGCTTCCGCGTGGGTTACGAGAGCGAGGTCGAGGCCTACCGGACGCCGCCCGAGGCCTCGCGCACGGTCACCGAGGAGCTCGACGCCGGCCTCACCGGCGAGCACCGGCTGCGCTTCCAGCCCGAGGTCGAGCTCTTCGACCAGCTCACCATCGTGGGCCAGCTCGACGTGCTCGACGGCCTCTTGTGGGCCGACACCGGCGATCGCTCGTTCCTCGAGTTCTCGGACCTGCCGCCGCCCAACACCGTGGGCGGGAGCTTCGACAGCTTCCGCGTCAACCGCGCGTGGGCGGAGTGGAAGTCGGCGGCCGGCGTGCTGCGCGTGGGACGCCAGCCGAGCCACTTCGGGCTCGGCGTGGTGACCAACGACGGCGACGGCGAGGACCTCGCGTTCGGCGACAAGCACGTCGGCGACGCCTCGGACCGCGTGCTCTTCGGTACCAAGCCGATCTCGCTCGTGACCGCGCTGGTGAGCGGCGAGCGGCCCGACGCCGAGCACGATCCCGTCACCCTCGGCGTCGGCTACGACTGGCACGTCGACCGCGGCGCGGTGGTCGAGCCCGGCGACGACACCCAGCAGGTGCTGATCGCGCTGGTGTGGGACGCGAGCGGCTCGACCGTCGTCCACGAGCCGCTCGTCCATCGCGGCGCTGGCGGGCCGCGCGGCGCCGCGAGCCGGGTGGGCTTCTACGCCGCCTACCGCGACCAGACCCACGACGACCGGCTGATCCGCGGCACGGCGCGGCCGGTCGAGGAGTTCCTCGAGGCGTGGGTGCTCGACACCAGCGGGCGGCTCGTCGCGCGCGCGGCGAGCGAGGGCGGCTTCGAGCTGCGGTTCGAGTGGGAGGCGGCGTACGTGACCGGCGACACCAACTTCACGGTGTCGCGGCTGATCTCGACGCCGTCCGACCCGTTCCCGACCAGCGACGCCGAGCAGTGGGGCGGGGTGGGGCGGCTGGTGGCCGAGTCGGAGAGCGCGGTGGTGCGGTTCGAGCTCGGCGCGGCCTCGGGCGACGGCAACCGCTACGACGGCCACGTCCGCGACTTCCGCTTCCACCCCGACTACGACGTCGGCCTGGTGATGTTCAGCGACCTGCTCGCGTCGATGACCGCGGCGCAGGCCTACAACGTGGTGCACCAGCTCGGCGAAGGCGGGCCGGTGCCGTTCCTCGGCGCGAACTACCTGGCCACCGACGGCGGCGTCACGAACGCCGTGTACGTCAACCCGATCGTGGAGGTGGAGCCGCGTCCCGGGACCGCGCTGATCGCGGGGCTGCTGTGGGCGCGCGCCCTCGAGTCGCTGGTCGATCCCTTCAACGACGCGTTCTTCGGCGGGGCGGCGGGCACGCTCAACTCCTACGGCGGACGGGCGGGGTCGAAGGACCTCGGGCTCGAGCTCGACTTCGCCGTCCACCAGGCGGTGCCGCTCGGCTGGGACGTGCTGCGGGGCGACGTCGGCCTCGAGTACGGCCACCTCTTCACCGGCAACGCCTTCGTCGACGGCCGCGGCCGCGACGTCCCCGACGTCGACCTGATCCGCCTCAAGCTCACGGCCGAGTGGTGAGCGGGCCGGAGCGCCCACCACGCGCTCGGAGGGTCGCGCGCCGCGCGACCGCCGACACGCTCCGCCGCCGGCATCGACGGCGCGTGGATCCCAGTGGGCCCCCCGCCTCCGG
>CAYMQR010000235.1:0-7928 GCA_964392195.1 uncultured bacterium
TCGAGACCTACCGCGAGTGCCTGCGCGACGTCTTCGATCTGCCGGCGCTCACGCGCTTGCTCGCCGACGTCCGCAGCCGCGCGATCCACGTGCGCGTCGTGGAGTCGCAGCGCGCCTCGCCGTTCGCCTCGTCGCTGGTCTTCTCGTGGGTCGCGAACTTCGTCTACGAGGGCGACGCACCCTTGGCCGAGCGCCGCGCGCAGGCCCTCACCGTGGACACCGCGCAGCTCCGCGAGCTCGTCGGCGAGGCCGAGCTGCGCGAGATCCTCGACCCCGCCGAGATCGACGCCCACGAGCGCCGCCTGCAGCGCCTCGAGCCGCGCGCCCACGTGCCCCACGCCGACGCGCTCCACGATCTCCTGCGCGCGCTCGGTGACCTCTCGCGCGACGAGCTGCTCGCGCGCGCCGACGCCAGCGAGGCCGACCTGGATGCGTGGCTCGAGCGGCTGCGCCGCGAGCGCCGCGCGGCGCTGGTCTCGGTGGCGGGCGAGAAGCGCTTCATCGCCGTGGAGGACACCGGGCGCTACCGCGACGCCCTCGGCGTGGTGCCGCCGCGCGGCACACCCGTGGTGTTCCTGGAGGCGAACGCCGATCCGCTCGCCGAGCTGGTGGCGCGTTACGCCCGCACTCACGGTCCGTTCGTGGCCGACGAGGTCGCTGCGCGGTTCGGCACCGGGCGCGCGCCGGTGCTGCAGGCGCTGGCGCGGCTCGCCGCGCGCAACCGCGTGCTGGAGGGCGGCTTCTCGCCGGGGCGGCGCGAGACCGAGTGGTGCGACGCCGAGGTGCTGCGCGCCCTCAAGCGCCGCGCGCTGGCGCGGCTGCGCCGCGAGATCGAGCCGGTGCCGCAGGCGGCGCTGGCGCGCTGGCTCGGCGAGTGGCAGGGGCTCGCGCGGCCGCGCGTCGGGCTCGACGCGCTGCTCACGGTGATCGAGCAGCTCCAGGGCGCGGCGATCCCGGCGTCGATCCTCGAGAGCGAGGTGCTGCCCGCGCGAGTCCGCAAGTACACGCCGGCGATGCTCGACGAGCTCTGCCTCGCGGGCGAGGTGGTGTGGCGCGGTGTCGAGGCGAGCGGGTCGCTCGACGGCCGGATCGCGCTCTACCTCACCGATCGCGCCGCCGAGCTCGCACGCACGCCGGTGCCGCTCGAGGGCGCGCTCCACGATCGCATCCGTGAGGTGCTGCGCGAACGGGGGGCGATGTTCTTCGCCGACCTCGCCCGCGAGCTGGGCGGCTTCCCGAACGATCTCAACGATGCGCTCTGGGACCTGGTGTGGAACGGCGAGGTCGCGAACGACACGCTGGCGCCGCTGCGCTCGCGGCTCGCGTCCGGCGCCCGCGAGGCGACCAAGCGCCGCGCCCGCGAGCGCTTCCGCAGCCGGCGCGTCGGTCCGCCCGGCACCGAGGGGCGCTTCTCCCTCGCCGAGCGGCTCGCGGTGTCGGCGCTCGCCTCCACTACTGTGCCGAGCGCCACCGCGCGCCGCACCGCGCTCGCGCGCCAGCTCCTCGAGCGCTACGGCGTGATCACCCGCGACGCGGTCGCCGCCGAAGGGCTGCCGGGCGGCTACGCCGGGCTCTACCCGGTGCTGCGCGCGATGGAGGAGGCGGGGCGGGTGCTGCGCGGCTACTTCGTCGAGGGGCTCGGCGCCACGCAGTTCGCGCTGCCGGGGCTCGAGGATCGGCTGCGCGCGCTGCGTGCCGTGAGCGAGCCCGGCGAGGCGCGGGTGCTCGCGGCGTGCGATCCCGCGAACCCCTACGGCGTGATCCTCGAGTGGCCGAGGAGCGCGGCGGCAGCGCGGCCGCAGCGGGCGGCGGGCGCTCACGTGGTGACGATCGACGGCGCTCTGCGCGGCTGGATCGGCCGCAGCGCGAAGAACCTGCTCACGTTCCTGCCCGACGACGAGGCGGAGCGCGAGGAGGCGCGGCGCTGGCTCGCCGAGGGGCTCGCCGCGGCGGTGGACGCGGGCACGATCGCGCCGCTTCACCTGGCCGAGATCGACGGCGAGCCGGCGGGCGAGCACGCGCTCGCTCTGCGGCTACGGGCGGCGGGCTTCGAGGCGACGCGCGTCGGGCTGGTGCGGCGCCGCCGCGCGGCTGACGACGACGGCGGAAGCGGCGGCCGGGGCGATGCCCGAGGGTGACACCCTCCACCGCACCGCGGCGACGCTCGGCGCGGCGCTGACCGGTGAGACGATCGTGGCCGCGGACTCGCGCCCGTGGCGAAGCGCGCCGGCGATCCACGCCGCGTCGCTGGTGGGGCGCTGCGTGAGTGCCGTGCGCGCCGAGGGCAAGAACCTGCTGATCGAGCTCGACGACGGCCGCTCGGTGCTGACTCACCTGCGCATGACGGGCTCGTGGCACCTCTACCAGCCGGGCGAGAGGTGGTGGAAGCCGGCGGCGCGGGCGCGGCTCGTGATCGAGAACGCGCGCTACGTGGCGGTGTGCTTCAGCGCGCCGGTGGTCGAGCTGCTGAGCCCGGGCGCGGTGCGCCGCCACGCCGGGCTCGCGAGCCTCGGGCCCGACGTGCTCGGCGAGGGCTTCGACCCCGCCGCCGCGGCGGCCCGGTTTTGCGGCGCGAACGAGCTCACGATCGGCGAGGCGCTGCTCCGCCAGCAGCTCGTGAGCGGGATCGGCAACGTCTACAAGTCCGAGGTGCTGTTCGCGGTGCGCCTCGACCCGTGGATGAAGGTGCGCGAGCTGGACGATGCGACGGTGACCACGATCCTCACCGAGGCGCGCGCCCAGATGCGGAAGAACCTGGACGGCGCGCCGCGCCGCACGGTGTTCGAGCCGCGCGGCGAGCGCTACCGGGTCTATGGCCGCGACCGTCAGCCGTGCCTGGTGTGCGCCCGCCCCATCGAGATGCGCCGCCAAGGCGACGCCGGCCGCAGCACCTACTTCTGCCGCGCGTGTCAGCGAGTGACGCGGGGCTGAAGGGTGCCGGCCGAGGGACCGGCCGGCCTCCAGGGGGCGGTGGAGGCGTCGCGGTCCCTCGCGGCGCCCGGCCGCGCGTCAGCTCGCGCCGGTGCCGCCCGTATAGGTGCGGCCTTTCCACACCACGGTGCGGTTGCCGCGCGAGACGAGCGCCGAGTTCCAGAGCACCGCGATCGCGAACGCGGCGGCGAGCGGCGTGAGCCAGAAGCTCTTCCGGTCGATCCCGTAGTAGAGGTCGAGGAGCCAGCGGCAACCTGCCTGCGCGGCCACGGTGGTGGCGCCGATCGCCGCGAGCAGCATCCCCGGGAAGGCAGTGGGCGCGTGCCACGCGTGCCAGAGCCCGAACGGCACGATCGCCCACGGCAGGAGCATCATCCCGCTCACGCCGAGCGTGCCGCCCACGACCACCGCGAGCTTCTGGTCGAGCCCCTTGAACGTGACGCGGCTCCAGCCCTCCCAGAGCCGCGCCAGCGACACCTCGCGCGCGAGCTCCGCGATGCGCGTGCCGTCGGCGAGCACCAGCCCGAGCCCGGCGCTCTTCACCTTACGCGCCAGCATCAGGTCCTCGACGATCTCGCCCTTCATCGAACCGTGGCCGCCGATCGCGTCGTAGGCGTCGCGGCGGAAGAGCAGGAACGGCCCGGGCGCCATCGCCACGTCGGGGAACGCGGGGTCGTTCACCTGATCGGGTGGGATCATGAACAGCATCATCTCGTACATGAGCGGCTGCAGCAGCCGCTCCCAGAAGCCGGTGAAGCGCGTGCCGAGCAGCGCCGTGGTGAGCCCGGCGCCGCTCGACACGGCGAGCGCGTGCGCCTCGCGCAGGCAGCCGTGACCCAACGTGACGTCGGCGTCGAGGAGCAGGATGTGGACGCCGGAGGACGCGGCGACACCCTGCACCAGCGCGTGGTTCTTGCCGGCCCAGCCGGGCGGGCACTCGGCGCCGTGGACCAGCTTGAGGCGCGCGTCCTTGGCGGCGATCCCGGCGACGATCGAGGCGGTCGCGTCGCTCGAGCGATCGTCGACCACCACCACCTCGAAGTTCGGGTGGTCCTGGAGCAGCACGCTCGTCACACAGCTCGCGATCCGCCTCTCCTCGTTCCGCGCCGGGACGATCACCGAGAGCATCGGCGCGGGCGAGGGCAGGGGATTGGGCTTTCGCGCCGGTAGCCGCGGGATGCCGCGATGGTGGTCGACCTCGATCGGCGGGCCGAGCATCCACAAGAGCATCACGAGCGTCGCGACGATCACCAGGGCGGACATGGGTTGCTCCAGAGATCGATCGCGGCGGCGGTGTGACGGTGGCGCGTATCGCCGGCCGGGCAGGAGCCCGGCCCTCCGAGGGAACAGGAACCGTTCATTCCCACTCGGCCGTCGCGGCGACGCCGAAGGCGTCGGGCTGCTTGCGGTCGCGAGCCAGGTGGAGTGCTTTCACGTGCGCGTCGGGGGCGCCGGCCGCCACTCGGCTCCGCCGGTAGGCGTCGTAGCTGCCTTCGGGCACCACGATCAGCGACGGGTTCGCGAGGCGTAGCGAGCCGCGCTTGGCCTCGTACTCGAGGTTGGTGCGCTGCAGCTCGGCGTCGCACGCGTGCAGCAGCTCGCGGAGCCGCGGGCTCACTGCCAGCCCGGGCGCCTCGACGTAGAAGAGGTAGCGCGGCACCTGTCCGGCGAGGTCGACCGACACCGTGAAGCCCTTGAGCTCGATCGCCAGGCGGTCCTGCACGTGGCGCATCGCCTCCACCACGTGCGACTCGCCGAGCTTCTCGCCGGTGATCGAGAGCATGTTGCCGCCCTTGTGGAGGAACTTGAGGCGCGGCGCCTTGTGGAAGAAGCCGGTGATCTCGACCAGGTCGTTGATGTCGTAGCGGTAGAGCCCGGCGCTGGTGGTGAGCAGCGTGAAGTAGCGCCCGCCCAGCTCCACCCTGGAGGCGTCGACCGCGGCGGAGAGATCGCCCGCCTCGCGCGCGTCCTCCGGCAGGAACTCGACGAACGCGGCCGGCAGCGCGAGCACGCCGTCGCTCGCCCGCGCCGAGAGCGGCACGGAGAAGCTGCCCTCGGTGGCGGCGTAGCCGATCTCGTGGACCGGCAGGTCGTCGCCGAACCAGGGCGGGAACTGCTGAAGGTAGAACGGCGCGCTGCCGCCCTTCCAGCACAACACCGCGGCGAACTCGTCCCACACCTCGGGAAACCGCAACCGCCCGCGGGTGTCCTTGAGGCGGCGCAGCTTGTCGGCGAGGGCGCGGTTGGGGCCCTTGATGCGCTTCCGGACCGCGGCGACGAGCGCGGGGTCGAGCCCCTCCAGCGCGTCGGCGTCGCCGCGCTCGAGGTCGCGGATCAGCCGCTCGGCGTACTCGTCGAGCTTGCGCGCGAGCAGCACCACGGTGCTCGGGTTGGCGGTGTGGATGCGGGTGATCTTGTTCTCGAGCGCGACCCGGAGCAGCAGGTAGTACTTCTTCTCGAAGTCCTCGATCTCGAAGAGCCCCAAGGGATAGGTGTCGCCGTTCTTCACCCACTCGGGCTTCGCCGCCTCGATCTTGCCGGTGATCGAGCCGTACGGGATGCCGCCCGGCGTACGCCCCAGGACCTTGGGGCTCACCATGCCGAGCTCGGCGCCGTCGGCGAGCTGCGGCAGGTTCTCGGCGAGGGCGCGCGCGAAGAGCGAGCGGCCGAGGATGAACTCCTTGAAGTAGCTGGGCGTGATCGGGATCAGCTTGGGCTTGCCGGTGGTGCCGCTCGACTGGCCGAACCAGGTGGGGTCGTCGGCGGTGAGCACGCGCTTCTCGCCCGCGACCGTGCGATCGAGCCACGGCGAGAGCCCCTCGAAGTCGCGTGCCGGCACCGCGCGCTGGTAGTCCTCGATGGTGCGGATGCTCCCGAAGCCGTGCTCGCGCCCGAACGCGGTGTCGCGGTTTCGCTCCACCATCTCGAGGAGCTTGGCGGTGGCCGCGGCGCGCGGGTCGTGGCTCGCGGCGACGAGGCGCTTCCACGCGCCGGCGGTGGCGAGCCGGGTGGCCGCGCGGAAGAGCTTGGCGCGCGTGGAGAGCGGCCGCTTGGGCGGCGCGGGCTCGAACGGCGAAGCGGAGTCGGTCACGGCGCGGCGCCTCCCTCACTCGTAGCGCAGCGCTTCGATGGGGTCGAGCTCGGCGGCCTTCTTGGCCGGGTAGACGCCGAAGAAGATCCCCACCGCGAACGCGAACGTGAACGCGACCGTCACCGACCACGCGGTGGTGCGCACCGGCAGCGTCGGGTAGAGCGCGTGCGCGGCCTGCGCGCCGAGCATGCCGAGGATGATCCCGACGATCCCGCCCACCACGCTCAGCGTCACCGCCTCGATCAGGAACTGCAGCAGCACGTCCTTCTTGCGCGCGCCCACCGCCTTGCGGATGCCGATCTCGCGGGTGCGCTCGCGCACGCTCACCAGCATGATGTTCATGATGCCGATCCCGCCGACCAACAGCGAGATCCCCGCGATCGCGGCGAGCGTGTAGGTGAGGGCCTGGGTGATGCTGTCGAGCTTGGCGAGGATCGCCGACTGGCTCTGGATGGTGAAGTCCTCGCGCCCGCCGAAGCGCGTCTTGAGGACGTCCTTGATCTGCTTGATCGTGGTGTCGACCGGCGCGCCCGGGCGCGGCGTGACGAAGATCTGGTTGATGCCCTCGATCTGGAAGAGCTCCTGCGCCGCGGGTAGCGGCACGTAGATGCGCTCGTCCGGGTTCTGACCGAGCGAGCGCCCGCCCTCGGCCATCGTGCCGACCACCAGGAACGGCGTGTCGTCGATCTTGATGCGAGCGCCGAGCGGGTTGGCCGAGCCGAAGAGCTGGCGCGCCACCTCGGAGCCGATCACCGCCACGCGCCGTTCGCCCTCCATGTCGGTCTCGCTGACGAAGGCGCCGGTCGCCAGCCGCGCGCTGCGCAGGTTCTTGTAGGACGGGGTCACGCCGAGCACCGAGGCGGTGAAGCGCTTGGCGCCGAGGCGCGCCGACGCCGAGCCGGTGACGATCGCCGCCACGTCGTGGACCGCCGCGGCGCGCCGCTCGATCGCCTTGGCGTCCTCGAGCTTGAACTTGACCACCGTGGCGCGCCCGCCGTGGAGCTGGCCCGGGATCACCCAGATGAGGTCGCTGCCGAGCTCCTGGATCTGCCCGGTGACGAAATCGCTCGCGCCCTGGCCCACCGCCACCAGCAGGATCACGCTCAGCACGCCGATGATGACGCCCAGCATGGTGAGGACGGAGCGCACCCGGTTGGCGAGCAGCGCCTCGAGCGCGGTGCGGAAGCTCTCGAGGAAGTTCACGTCGCGCGGTCCTCCACGATCAAGCCGTCGCGCACCCGCACGATGCGGCGCGCGTGCGCGGCGACGTCGTTGTCGTGGGTGACGATCACCAGCGTCACGTTCTGCTCGTGGTTGAGGCGCTCGAAGAGCTGGATGATCTCCGCGCCCACCTTGCTGTCGAGGTTGCCGGTGGGCTCGTCGGCGAGGACGATCGACGGCGTGTTGACGAGCGCGCGCGCGATCGCGACGCGCTGCCGCTGGCCTCCCGAGAGCTCGTTGGGCGAGTGGTGCATGCGGTCCTTGAGATCGACGAGCGTGAGCGCGCGCTCGGCGCGCTCGCGCCGCTCGTGGACCGGCACCCCGCCGTAGACCAGCGGCAGCTCGACGTTCTTGAGCGCCGACATGCGCGGCATCAGGTTGAAGGTCTGGAACACGAAGCCGACGCGGCGGTTCCGGAACTTGGCGAGCGCGTCGTCGTCGAGGGTCGAGACCTCCTCGCCGTCGAGGTCGTAGGTGCCGGAGGTGGGCGAGTCGAGGCAGCCCAGGATGTTCATGAGCGTCGACTTGCCCGAGCCCGACGGGCCGATGATCGCGACGTACTCGCCGGCGTCGATGCGCAGGTCGATCCCCGCCAGGGCGCGCACCACCTCGCCGCCCATCGGGTAGACCTTGGTGACGCCCTTGAGCTCGATCATGAGGCGTCTGGCGCGCTCGAGCCCGATCG
>CAYMQR010000236.1:0-7901 GCA_964392195.1 uncultured bacterium
CCCACGAGGTCGGGCACCACGTGCAGAACCTGCTCGGCACCGCGAAGCGGGTCGCCGGGCTGCGAAGCCAGCTCAGCGAGGAGCAGGCGAACCAGCTCTCGGTGCGGGTCGAGCTCCAGGCGGACTGCTTCGCGGGCGTGTGGGCCCACCACGCCGAGCGGGCGCGCGGGATCCTCGAGGTGGGCGACCTCGAGGAAGGGCTGCGCGCGGCGAGCGCGATCGGCGACGATCGGCTGCAGCTGCAGGCGCGCGGCTACGTCACGCCCGAGAGCTTCACCCACGGTACGTCCGCGCAGCGCGTGAACTGGTTCCGCATTGGCTTCGAGAGCGGCGACGTCCAGCGCTGCAACAGCCTCGACGAGCACCAGCCGATCGGCTGAGCGCGGCCCGATCCCGCTCCACATCCCGGCGGGCTCGCGGCCGAACAGCGATCGACGTGCTCCGCGCCGCTCACGCCGACGCGTATCGCCGGGCACGCGGCGCGTGCCCCTCCGACGTCGCGACGACGATCGCTCGGAGGGACGGCCTCCTGGCCGTCCGCGCACGGCGAGGCCCCGCAGGAGCCGGGCCCTCCGAGGGGCGGCGTGCCTCCAGCCAGAACGATCGCGAACAGCGCCGTGGAGGGCTGCGGTCCCTCGCAGCCGCGCCGCTCGTAGGGGCGACCGCGAGGTCGCCCGCGATCGGGGTCGAGCGGCGGCGCGCCGGAGGCGCGCCCTCCAGACCGGGACCCACCCACGAGGCGCGTGTCCCTCCGACCGCAGGCTGAAGCGCGCCTGCTCCGTCAGGCGCCAGGGATCGAGGGGGGGGCTAGGACGCCCGGATCGCCGGCTTACCCACCGGAGCCGTTCGCTAGTGCCCACTACCAAAATCGGGAAATCCGCTGCGATTTCGCGGCGTGGCCCCCTAGAGCAGCTTGTCGACGTTCTCCGGGGGCCGTCCGAGGACCGCTTTCTTGTCGTCCTTGATCACGACCGGGCGCTCGATGAGGATCGGGTTGGCGGCCATGGCGTCGACGAGCGCCGCCTTGCCGCTCACGCTCGCGAGCCCCAGCTCCTTGTAGACCGGCTCGCCGGTGCGCATGAGCTGGCGCGGATCGTCGAAGCCGAGCATCCCGAGCACCGCCTGGATGCGCGCCTTGGTGGGCGGCGTCTTGAGGTACTCGACCACCGCGGGCGTGACGCCGGCGTTCGTCATCCGCTCGAGCGTGGTGCGCGACTTGCCGCAGCGCGGGTTGTGCCAGATCTCGAATTTCGCCATGGGTTCCCTCCGATCGAGGCGCGCGAAGTATACCGACGCGGCACCCCGCGACCGCACCGCCGCCCTGCCCGCGCGCCGAGGCCCATGAACGAGCTCTGCCTTCTCTCCGCGACCGAGCTGGCGCGCCGCATCCGCATCGGCGAGGTCACTCCGATCGAGGTCGTCGACGCCCACATCGACCGCGCCCTCGAGGTGAACGGCCGCCTCAACGCGATCGTGAACCCGCTCTACGAGCGCGCCCGCGGCGCCGCCCGCGACGCCACCGAGGCGCTCGCGCGCCGCTCCACCCGCGACGACCTGCCGCCGCTCCACGGCGTGCCGTTCACGATCAAGGAGACCTTCGCGGTCCAAGGCCTGCCGTGGACCGCCGGCATCCACGCGCGCCGCGGCCGCGTCGCCGAGACCAGCGCCACGGTCGTGGCGCGTTTGCTCGCCGCCGGCGCGATCCCGCTCGGCACCACCAACGTCCCCGAAGCCGCCATGTGGATGGAGTCGGTGAACCCGATCCACGGCCGCACCTCGAACCCCCACGACACCCGCCGCACGCCGGGCGGCTCGAGCGGCGGCGAGGGCGCGATCATCGGCGCCGGCGCCTCGCCGCTCGGCCTCGGCAGCGACATCGGCGGCTCGATCCGCATGCCCGCCGCCTTCTGCGGCGTCCCCGGCCACAAGCCGAGCCCCGGCCGCGTCCCCGGCACCGGCCACCACCCGTCCGCGACGGGCGTGGTGCGGCGCTTCGCGGTGTGCGGCCCGCTCGCGCGCAGCGTCGAGGACCTCGAGCTCGCGATGGAGCTCCTCTGCGGTCCCGACGGCCTCGACGACTCGATCGACGCGCCGCCGTATCAAAGCCTCGCCCCCACCGACCCGCAGCCGCGCCGCGTCTACTTCTTCGAGCACGGCCAGTTCCGCTCCACGCCGCCGATGGTGAACGCGGTGCGGCGCGCGGTGGGCGCGCTCGTGGACCGCGGCTTCGAGGCGATCGAGTGGCGGCCGGCGCTCATCGACGAAGGCTTGGACATGTGGTTCGGCGCGGTACAGTCGGCGTCGTCCGAGAAGTTCCTCCACATCCTCGGCGACGGCACGCCGATCCGGCCGTTCCGCGAGCTCGTCCGGTTGATCCTCGGCGGCGCGCACCACACCTGGCCCGCCCTCGCCACCGCGCTCGGCGAAGTGGTCACCGGGGGCCGCGTGTCGGCGCGCCTCACCGAGGCGGGCGAGAAGCGCCACGCGCTGCGCGCGGCGATCGACGCCAAGCTCGGCGGCGACGGCGTCCTGATCTGCCCCGCCTTCCCGCGCGTCGCGCCGCGCCACCGCGAGCCCTACCTGCGCCCGCTCGAGTGGATCTCCACCGGCATCTTCAACGTCACCGAGCTGCCCGTGACGTGTTTCCCCGCGGGCCGCGACGTGAACGACCTGCCGACCGGCGTGCAGATCGTGGGCGCGAGCCTGCGCGACGACCTCACGCTGGCGGTGGCGCGCCTCGTGCAAGACTCGCTCGGCGGCTGGCGCCCAGGGCGCGGCCTGCACGCGGTGTGAGGCCGCGCGGGCCCTCGCCACGAAACCGCACATGACCCTCTCGATCGAGCAGACCCCCACTCCCGGCCGCGGCCGCCTGCTCTACGCCGGCGAGGTGCTCACGGTGCGGGTCACCGTGAGCGGCCCCGACGCCGCCTCGCTCTCCGCCGGCGCGCGTGCCTTCGTCCGCACCGACCTCAACTCGGCGCCCGAGAAGCGCCGCCACGTGATCGAGCGCGTCGAGCGCAACGTGCCGCGCATCGTGCGCGGCTGGCGCGACGTGGCGCTCACGCGGATCGCGCCCGGCGTCTTCGAGGCCGAGCTGATCGCGTTCCGCCCCGGCTACTACGAGCTCAAGAGCTACGTCGTGGACCACGGCCACGAGCACTGGGTGCAGGGGCCGAACAGCTACGTGTCGGTGCACTCGCTCAAGTGGCGCGCCGCCAACACCCTCTACACCGCGTTCCCGCGCCAGTTCGGGCCCACCAAGACGCTCACCGAGGCGCGCAGCCTCACCGAGAACGCCCAGGTCCAGGCCCTCGAGCACCAGGGCTTCACGGTGATCCCGCCGAGCGGTACGCTCGCCGACCTCGCCCACGAGCTCCACTTCCTGTTCCGCGACCTCGGCGTGCGCATCCTGCACCTGCTGCCGGTCCAGGAGACGCCCACCGTCTACGCGCGCATGGGCCGCTACGGCAGCCCGTACGCGGCCACCGACCTGACCAGCGTCGGCCACGCGTACGTGCCGTTCCGCACCGACCGCACCCCCGCCGAGCAGTTCACCGAGCTCGCCGCGCGGGTCCACGCGCTCGGCGGCGAGGTGATGCTCGACATCGCCGCCAACCACCTGGGCTGGGCGAGCGAGCTCATGAACTCCCACCCCGAGTGGTTCGTGCGCAAGCCCGACGGCCACTTCCACTCGCCGGGCGCCTGGGGCGTGACGTGGGAGGACCTCGTCGAGCTCGACGATCGCAACGTCGAGGTGTGGCGCTACCTCGCCGAGAGCCTGCTCACGTGGTGCGAGCGCGGCGTCGACGCGTTCCGCTGTGACGCCGGTTACATGCTGCCCGCGGAGCTCTGGGAGTACGTGACCGCGCGCGTCCACGAGGTGTTTCCCAACACGCTCTTCTTGCTGGAGGGGCTCGGCGGCCCGTGGGAGGCCACCGAGTCGATCCTCAAGATGGGCGGCATGCAGTGGGCGTATTCGGAGATCTTCCAGCAGCACGGCACCGAGATGCTGCACGGCTACCTCGCCCACCTCGACCGCGCCGGCGACGAGCTCGGCATCCTCGCCAACTACGCCGAGACCCACGACAACCCACGGCTCGCGTGCGGCGGCGAGGGGTACGCGCGGATGCGGCTGGCGCTCGCCGCGCTCACCTCGCAGGCGGGGGCGTTCGGGTTCACCAACGGCGTCGAGTGGCTCGCCACCGAGCGCGTCGACGTCCACGGCTCGTCGGGGCTGCGCTGGGGAGCCACGCCCAACCTGGTGGGGTGGATCCGCCAACTCAGCGACCTCCTCCGTCAACATCCCGTCTTCCAGGGGACGTCGCGGGTCGTGGCGATCGAGGGGCTCCCTACCGGAATTCTGGCGTTCCTCCGCCAGCGCGAGTCCGAGAAGGTCTTGATCCTCATCAATCTGGAGGATCGAACCCACGAAGATGACGTTTGTTTTCCTGCAAATGTCGCGATTCCCCGCGGGCATCGAACCTGCATTCTGACCCGCCGTATGCTCGACCCATCGACGACATTCTCCCTGAACCCGTTCGAGGTCATCTGTCTCGACCTCGAGCGAAGCCACCCCACCGACGCCACGGAAGCCTCCGCCCAAGCGATCGAGTCCGGCGAGGACATGCGCCGGCTGCGCTGGATCCTCGGCGAGCTGTGGGGCGACAGGGTCGACCTCGCCGGCTTCGACGCGCTGCTCACCGCGGTGCGCCGCGAGGGGCTCGCCGGGCTGCTCGCCGCCGTGTCGCAGGGCGTGCCCGCCGACTGCGCCGAGCTCGCCCGGCGCGTCCAGTCCGCCTCGGACGCCGACCACTTCCTGGGTGTGAGCGAGTGGGCGTCGTCGCGCGCCGACCGCCTCCACGTGTTCGCCGCCAACCAGTTCCTCTACATCCAGGAGTCGGTGCCGTTCCGCGTGCGCCTCGTGTTCGACCGGAACTCGGCCGAGCTCGAGACCTTCCGCGACTTCGGCGATCACCGCTACGTGGCGTTCGCGCTCGCTCCCGAGGGCCGGTTCCGGATCGAGCAGAACCGCCTCGACCGGCCCGCCGACGGCGACGCCGCGCCGAGCGTGACGGTGCCCGAGCCGCGCTGGATCTCCACCCACGGCCACGCGCTGTGCCTGCGCGCCGAGCAGTCGCCGGTGAGCTTGCGCTTCGAGCGCGGCGCGATCGAGCCGTCGCAGCGCTTCCTGCTCACCAACCCGTTCGGCTCCTACACGCTGCTGCCGCTCGCGCCGCGCACCGTGTACTCGAAGTACGACGCGCTGCTCGCGGCGAACCTGCACCCCGCCGGTCCCGACGAGCGCGTGGTCGTCGCCAAGCGGCTGCGCGCGTGGGTCACGACCTCGATGGTCTCGTACCCGCTCGACCGCGAGTACCTGCTCGAGTTCCAGCGCTGGCCCGCGCCCACGTGGAGCTACGCGCTGTCGCTCCCCGACGGCGCGGTGCACGTCGAGGAGCGCGTGCAGCTCGCCGAGGACGGCAACGCGGTGCGGGTCGAGTGGCGCTGGACCTCCGAGCGCGCCGACACCGTCGAGCTGATCGTGCGGCCCGACCTCGAGCTGCGCGGCCACCACGGCGAGACCAAGGCGCACGGCCTCGACGAGGGCGCCGTCGCGCTCGGCTACGTGCCGCTCGGCGGCGACGACGGCCAGGGCTTCCGGCGCGACCTCGGCCACGGCCTGGAGCTGATCGCGGTGACCAGCGCGGGCGTCTTCCACGCCGACGGCGAGTGGTCCTACAACGTCGCGCATCCCCACGAGGCCACCCGCGGGCAGGAAGCGAGCGGCGACGCCTACAGCCCGGGCTACTTCCGCGTGAAGGTGCGGCCGGGGCGGGGAGCGTGCTGCGTGTCGATCGCGGTGCGAGGCGCCGGCGAAGGCGCGCTGCCCGTGAGCGTGCCGGCGCCCGCGCCGGTGACGCGCTCGGACGCGCCCGAGGACCTCGCCGAGATCCTCGACGTTGCTGCGCGCCAGTTCCTGGTGCGGCGCAGCGGGCTCACCTCGGTGATGGCCGGCTACCCGTGGTTCCTCGACTGGGGGCGCGACGCGCTGATCGCCGCGCGCGGCTACCTGGCGGCGGGCCTGGTCGACGAGGTGCGCGAGCTGGCGATCGCGTTCGCGGCGCGCGAGGAGCGCGGCACGCTGCCCAACTCGCTGGCCGGCGACGCGGTCGCCAACCGCGACACCTCGGACGCGCCGCTGTGGCTGGTGCGGGTGGTCGAGGAGCTCTCGCAGTCGGTCGGCTGGCACGCGCTCTCGGCGCGCGCGTCGCTGTCGGGCGTCGAGCTCAAGAAGGTGCTGCGCTCGATCTGCGAGAGCTACCTCGCGGGCACCGCCAACGGCATCCACTGCGATCCCGGCAGCGGGCTGGTGTGGTCGCCTCCCCACTTCACGTGGATGGACACCAACCACCCCGCGGCGACGCCGCGCGAGGGCTACCCGGTCGAGATCCAGGCGCTGTGGGCGCGCGCGCTCGAGTTCGCCGCGCGCATCCTCGACGAGCCGCGCTACGCGGCGCTCGCCGAGCGGGTGCGCGCCTCGCTCCAGGAGCGCTACTGGATCGACGACCTCGGCTGGTTCGCCGACTGCCTGCCGGCGCACGCGGGCACGCCCGCCATCGGGGCGAGCCGCGACGAGTCGCTCCGGCCCAACCAGCTCTACGTGGTGGCGCTCGGGCTGGCGCGCCCGGCGCAGGCGCAGCGCGTGGTGCTGATGACGCACCGCGAGCTGGTGATCCCGGGCGCGGTGCGCTCGGTGGCGCCGCGCGAGCTGCGCTCGTGGCCGTGGATCCCGGGCAGCGTGCCGCCGGCGGGGCTCGACCCGATGCGGCCGTACCGCGGGCGCTACGAGGGCGACGAGGACACCTCGCGCAAGCTCGCGTACCACAACGGCACCGGCTGGACGCACCTGCTGCCGCTGTGGTGCGAGGCGCTGCTCGACGCGTTCCCCGACGATCCGCGCGCGCTGCACCTGGCGCGCGCCACGCTGCGCACCGCGGAGAGCGAGCTCAGGCGTGGCTGCGTCGGTCAGATCGGCGAGATCGAGGACGGCGACTACCCGCACACGCCGCGCGGCACGTGCGCGCAGGCGTGGTCGGTCACCGAGCTGATCCGCCTCTGGAAGCGCCTCGAGCGCTGACGTCCCGCGGCCGATCCCCGGTCCGGTGGGCGCGCCTCCGGCGCGCCGGCGATCGAACCCTGGCGCGCGCCGGAGGGGCACGCGCCGCGTGCCCGGCGATACGCCTCTCGCTCGGCGCCGCCGACCGCGCGGATCCCGGTATGCCCCGCGAGCCGCCCGGCTCAGCCGGGCTTCTTGAGGTCGCGCTTCGGGCTGAGCCGCGACCCGGCCCACAGGAAGAGCCGGCTCGGCAGCAGCCGCAGCACGTAGGTGATCACCGCCATCGGCCACGGGAAGCGGATCACCGGCGTGCCGCGCGCGATCCCGCGCAGCACGATCTCCGCGGCACGCTCGGTCGGCACCATGAACGGCATCGGGAACGCGTTGCGGTCGGTCATCGGGCTCTTGACGAAGCCGGGCTCGATCGTGATCAGCCGCACGCCGCGCGGCCACGCGTCGATGCGCAGCGACTCGATCACCGCCGAGAGCGCCGCCTTGCTCGCCGAGTAGGGCCCGGTCTGCGTCATCGCGCGGTCGCGCGCGAGCGACGACGTGACCGCGATCGTCCCGGCGCCGCGCGCCAGCATCGGGCGCAGCAACGGCTCCACGAAGTGCAGCACCCCGAACAGGTTGGTCTCGAAGATCCGCCGCACCCACTCGACCGAGAAGTCGTCGAGCTTGCGAGACTCGCCGATCCCGGCGTTGAGGATCGCGACTTCCGGCAACCCGAGCTCGCGCTCGATCCGCGCCAGCGCGTCCGCGACCGCGGCGGGCTCGCTCACGT
>CAYMQR010000237.1:0-7870 GCA_964392195.1 uncultured bacterium
GACCGCGCCGTGACGCGCGGGCGCGTGATCCTCAGCCGCGGATCGACTTCCGGATCCGGGCGATCTCTTCCTCGACCCGCTTCTCGGCCGTCTCGAGCGCCACGCGCCGCGCGATCCGCTCCACGAGCTGCTGGGACACACTGCGAACCGCGTCCGCCATGTCCGGGCGGATGCGCTGGAGGATGCGCAGCAACTCTTCCTCCGTGGCGTGCGTCGCGCTGCGAACCAGCGCCTCGATCGATTCGTCGGAGCCTGGCGTACCCACCGCCTTCGGCCGCAGGGTCGGCGCCGTCTGCGAGTGCGCCGGACCCGTGCCGGGACCGGTCGGGCCGGTACTCCGAGCCTTGACGCCGCCGACCGGTGTCGCCGTGGCGCTCGCGGCGGCGCGGGCCGCCGCGGGGCGGCCAGCCTGCACCTTCTCGCGTAGGTCCGCGAGCTCGTCGCGGCTCATCATCATGGTCTGGAAGTTGGCGACCTCGTCATCGCCACCCGCCTCGCCAGCGTTCCGGCTCTTGAGCTGTTGCTCCAGCTCCTCCTTCGACATCATCTGCGTATGGGACGTCTGCCCCTTCGGCTCTTCCTTCGCACCACGGGCCGCCATGCCCATCGTGCTCCGCAACGCCTGGAGGTCGTCCCGGCTCACGACCACGGTGCGGTCGCCGCCGGTCCCGAACCCGATCTCCTTGGCGATCTCCTCGGCGCGGGCGCGTAGCGCGTCCGGCCGCCGGGCCGCGACAGAGTCGCCGCGGTCGAGCTCACCGGCGAGATCGAAGAAGTCACCGCCGCCTTCGCCGTCGACGACCTCGGCAGACTCGGGGCCCTCGCCCCCCGCCGCGTCCGATCCGCCGTTCGGCAGCGCACCCGTCCCCGGCTCGCGCATCGCGCGGTAGACCTGGTCGACCAGATCCTTGGCGCGGAACGGCTTGCCGAGGATGCCGTCGATCCCGCCGCCGCGGACCGCCTCCTGGAGCGCGCCGACGTCGTCACCGACCAGCAGGTTCGGTATCCCGGAGGTCGCCGGATCGAGCCTCACCCGCCGCAGCAGATCGGCTCCGTCCCCATCCGGGAGCTCGATGCAGGCGAGCACCAGCGACACCTCGTCGTGCGCGAGCTGCTCGAGGGCAGCGGCGGCGGTCGCCACGGTGACCACCTCGAGGAACTCGGCGTGGAGAGTCAGCTCGAGCGTGCGTTGGCTGTTCTCGTTCGGATCGACCAGCAGGACTCTTCCGGCCACGACGCCCCCTTATCGGCGCGTAGCGTTACCACACGCCGTCGAACGACGTCAATTTTCACCGGTTTCTAGGGCACTTACGAGGACTCGTCGAGAGCGAGACCGATGCCCTGCGCGACTGGATCGAGCTGCCGTCCGACGAACCAGAGCTCGCGCGAGCCGACCTCTCCGAGGATCCACGGTTCACGCTCGTCGGCACCGATGGTGAGCCCCAGCGGCGGCTTCTCGGCCAGCACCGGGTTGTACGGCGAGCGGCTCCAGTTGGCCCCGTCGTAGGAGGCGGCTTCGCCGATCGAGAAGTCGTTCCCGGCCATGCCCTCGTACCAGACCCGGTACACCGGCCGGGCGCCTGCGCTGGTCTCGATGCGCAAGCTCGGTGCCGCTACCCGCGCCTCGTCCCAGGCGCCCGCATCACCCCGCCCGAGCGCGAGGCCATTCCGGCGCCAGGTGAGCCCGTCGGCGGACGAGGCCGCCCCGAGACCGCGGCCGGCGCCGACCTCGTACACCATCCAGAGGCGTCCGTCGGCGGCGAGCGCGACCGCGGGTGAGCGTACGGCGCCGTCCTCCCACGGTTCCGTGGGAGTCAGCACCGGCTCGGTCGGCTCCTTGGTCCAGCGGATCCCGTCGGACGACACGGCTCGGCCGATGCCCGCGCCATCGCCGCCCTCGTACCAGGCCTCGAAGCGTCCTTCGCGCTCGATCACCGAGAAGCCGCGGACCGTTCCACGCTCCCAGTCCTCCGACGCACCGAGGACCCGAACGCCGCGCTCCCACTCGAGACCACCCGCGGCGGCGTGGGTTCGCCCGATCGAGCGGTTCGCCGTGCTCGCGTAGTAGAGCGCGCGGCTGCCGTCGTCGAGCTCGATCACGCACGGGTCGTGGAGCTCGTCGCCGAGCGGCGCCGCGAACGACACCACCTGCACGCCCAGCGCGTTGGAGAGGTCCGGGCGCTGGTCGACCTTCACCCACGGTGACGTACCGGGGAACGGGATGCCCTCGCTCGACTCGGTGAGGTTTCCCGTGCCGCAGCCGTGGAGCGCGAGGAGCACGGCGGCGACGACCGCTCCACGCGAGCACCACCCGCAGGCGTCGATCGGCGACGGGCGTGTTCGCATGACTCAGAAGTGGATCGTGAGGATCGCGCCGGCGGTCCAGCGGTCCCCGCCGAAGATCAGATCACCGATCGGGTCGGTGGGATCGGTCTTGAGCGCCTCGCGGGTGGTGAACCGGAAGTACTGGCCGTGCACGTCGAGGTCCGCGTCCTTGCGCAAGATCCCCCAGGGGTCGCGGAAGCGGAAGCCGAGGCCCGCCGCGATGACGTGCTTGTCGGAGTCGAGGAGGTTCTGCGCCCCGATCGGGCGCGGAGCCGGGGTCGGCTCGTAGCCATATCCGGCGCGTACCGCGGCGAGGCCGAACGGGCTCCCGGGCGGTCGCCACTCGAGCCCCACTCGCGGTGTGACGATGTCGTGGAAGTTCGGATCGACGGGCGCCTGGATCGTCGGCAGCGGCAGCAACGCCGCGAGCGCGCCCGAGACCTCGAGCGCGCCGCGGACTCCGGGGTCCTCGGCGGCCGACCAGTTCGACCACACCAGGTCCGCGCTGACCGTCCAATCGCTCGAGGGGTCCCACGCGATCCCCGACGCCACCTGTTGCGGCGTGTAGTAGAAGGGCTGCTCGACGAGAAGCACCAGGTCCGCGCCCAGCTCCGATCCGGGAACCACGAGCAGGTTGATCGACGCGGGGATGCGAAGCGGGAATTCGGCCTCGCCCCGGTACGTGAGCCCGACCCGGAGGTGCTCGGCGGGGGTCCAGCGGAGCCCGACGACCGGGAAGAAACGCGCGCCGATCTCGACGGTCCCGGATCCGCTCACGGTCGCGGGGAACGTCGTGGCCTCGATCGAGACCTCCCCGCCGAGCTCGGCGCCGAGCGTGAATCCCGCGCCGAAATCTAGGCCGGGGAGCAGCTCGAGGCCGCCGGTGAAGAGGATCTCGGCCCGCTGGGTGTGGTTGGTCAGCAGCACGTAGTTGGGCTGCAGCGGCTCGAGGGAGCTGGCGCGGATCGCGCCCTCGTTCGGCAGCAGCAGACCGATCGACAGGCCCGCACCGCGTCCTCCCATCTCGCCGCTCGCCGAGACGCCGGCCACGAACGCGCCCAGCTTGCTCTCCTTGAGCTCGAGCGCCTGGCCGTTGAGCGAGAGGTCGGAGAACGTCTGCAGGTAGCCGAACCCGGTGCGCACGTCGGAGCCGCCGACCACCCCGGCGGGGTTGTAGTAGGACGCCTCGTAGCCGTCCGCGAGCGCCGTGTAGGCGTTCCCCATCGACGTCGCGCGCGAGCCGTAGCCGAAGAGGTCGAACGGATGCGCCGCCACGGGGCGAGGTGGGCCGACCACCCAGGCCAGGGCCACGAGCATCGCGAGGACGGCGCGGGCAGCGTGACGCCGTAGCGGAAGTGAGCTCTCGGCGACCCGCATCAGAACGTCACCCGCACGGCGAGACCGGTCACGCCGACCCAACCCCTGCCCGTCACCTCGATCTCGGAGCCGGTCGGAGAGGATGCGGCCGGCACCAGCCGACGCTCGCTCTCGAGGACGTGGAACTGCCCGTAGGCTTCGATCTCGAGGCGCGGCTCTTCCGGCTCCAGCACCGGCGCGCCCACCACCCAGTCGATGCCCAGCGTGGCGACGTGGCGCGCCGCGAGGAAGAGCAGCGGGTCACCCTCCGGCGCGCCGGGCGATGGCTCGTAGGCATAGCCGCCGCGGACGACGAGAGGCGCGTCGACGCCGCTGGCGAGCAGGTCCCACTCGAGACCGAGTCGAGGGGCGACCGTGTCCGACACCCGCGGGTCGGGCACCGGTGCCACGATCTCGGCGAGATCCGGATCCGGCAGCAGGCCGTCGAGCCCGAGGATCCCGACGCGGATCCGCGGCGACGGCAGGTCGGACCATCCCTCCCAGACGACGTCCCCGGTGAGCTTCCAGCCGGCGGTCGGATTCCACGCCACCCCCAGCGCCAGCTCGCGCGGCACGAAGAACGTGCTGCCGCTCACCTGCAAGGTGGCCGGGAACCCGATGTCGAACTGCGTCGGGAGCGCGAAGTCCTCGTCGAACTTGTCGCGGTAGGTGATGCCGAGCGCCCAACCTCGGAGCCCTTCGCCCAGCACCGCGCCGTCCAGCTCCAGCCCGAAGCGGGGAACGTAGTCGGCGAGGAGCGCGAGGTCGGTACTGAGCTCGAACGTGCCCGTGCGACCGATCCCGCCGGCCACCGCGTTCGGCGAGTCGAGGAGATGGATCTCCATCCCCGCACCGAGGCGCAGCCAATCGACGAGCCGGATCCCCAGCCCCGCGGAGATCACCGCTCGCTCGGACGCATTCTGATACGGCAGGAAGTACGGCTGGTCGAAACCCGGCAGGTCGATCCGGATCAGCCTCGCGCCGTCGGTGGGCAGGTGCACGACCGCGCCGAAGAACAGCCGATCCTCGAGCGGCCCGCCGAACGGGATCGGCGCCGCGAGGCCCAGCGAGACACCGACGCTCGGATCGGAGACGCCGCCCGCGATCCCCGCGTCGAGGTCCTGCGTGAAGAGCGACACGGTCGCGAACAGGCTGAAGCGGTCCGCGTGCGCGAGGCCCGCCGGGTTGTAGAAGGTCGATTCGGGACCGCGGCTGTCCGCGGTCAGCGCGCCCGCCAGCGCGGGGCCACGACCACCCACGCCATAGACGTCCTGCACGCTGGCCATCGCGATCGAGGCGGCTCCCACGAGCATGCCCGCGCACACCAGCGGTCCCACGGCTCGCGGCGCGAGAGGACTCACGCCGCGCGCCACGCGGCCACCGCGGTCCGCGATGCCTCGAAGCCACGCGAACGCCGCGACGGCGCGGCCGCGTGTCGCTCGCCACGCGGGGTCCGCCACGCGCCTCATCGGCCCGGCGAGTCGACCCTCGTCGACCGCCACACCTCCGGGGTGCGGCACCGGCCGGTACGGATACGGCCAGGGCTCGGCGGCGAGCGGATTCACCGGGGGAGCGTCGATCCGCGAGGAGGTTCGGGGGAGTCCGATGCGCCGCATCGGGCCCGACGCCAGCACGCGTCGAGGCCGTCGGGTCCGAACGGGCGCCGACGTTACGCGATGCCGCCTCGTCGAGGCAATCCCGCCGGACCGTCGGATCGACAGTCACGGGCCGGTGAGCCGCGCACGCGGTCCCACAGCGCTTACACTCCCGCGCGCATGCGCATCCCGGGCACCTTCCGGACGAGGCGAGACACGCCGCGCTGGGGATCTCCGCTCGGGAACCTCCTCGGCGGAAACGACGCCACGCTGCTCGCGGACGCGGAGCACACGTTCCCGAGCATGCTCGAGGCGATCGCGAGCGCCACGGATCACGTGCACCTCGAGACCTACCGGATCCAGAGCGACGACACCGGCACCCGCTTCGCCGAAGCGCTCGCCGCGAAGGCGCGCGAAGGCGTCGAGGTGCGCGTCCTCGCGGACGCGGTCGGCTCGATCTTCGCGAGCTCCAGGCTGGTCCGCACGGTCGAGGACGCGGGCGGGCGCTTCCACTTCTACCGGCCGATCCGGTTCGGCGAGCATCCGGCGTTCTGGCACCGGCGCGACCACCGCAAGATCCTCGTGGTCGACGGCCGCGTCGGCTTCGTCGGCGGCTCGAACCTGTGCGACGAGCACCTACCCTCCCAGCCCGGTGGCGCCGCCTGGCGAGACACCAACGTCCGGTTGGAGGGGCCGGTGGTCCGCGAGCTCGCGAAGGAGTTCCGCCGCTCCTGGTGGACCGTCACCGGCGAGGAGCTCGACACGTCGCGATACCTCCCTCCGACCGCGGCCGTCGCCGACGGCTTGCACGGCGCGCTCGTGCTCGCCAACCGCGAGTGGCGGCGCCGCCACACGATCCGCCGTGGGTACCTCACCGCCTTTCACCACGCGCGACGCTCCATCCACCTCACGCAGGCCTACTTCATCCCCGACCGCGGCATCCAGCGCGCGCTCGCCGCGGCGGTGCGGCGCGGGGTGGACGTCCAGGTCCTCCTCGGCGGCATCAGCGACGTCCCCGCCGTGCAGCACGCCACCCGCCACCTCTACGGCCGGCTGCTGTCGCGCGGGATCCGCATCCACGAGTGGCCGGGACGCGTGCTGCACGCCAAGACCGTGTGCGTGGACGGCAACTGGTCGGTGATCGGCTCGTACAACCTCGACCACCGCAGCTTTCGCCACAACCTCGAGATCGTCGCCGCGATCGCGGGCGACCCCCTCGGAAGCGCGATGGACGAGCTGTTCCGCGGCGACGTCGCGCTGAGCCGCGAGGTCACGCTCGCGAGGTGGCAGGCCCGCTCGCGCTGGCAGCGCCTCCTGGGCACGTTCTGGTTCTGGCTGCGGCACTGGCTCTGACTTCCGACCTCGACGCAGCGCCTTGACGGTCTCCGGGCGCGATGCTAGCCATGCGCGCAGAACCGCGCTGGCGCCCCCTCACCACCGATCGCGACGCGATGCAACGAGGAACGAGACGTGCGCATCGTGGCGGGCGTGGCACGCGGTCGGCGGCTCCGGAGCGACGACCGGCCCGGCCTGCGTCCCACCCTCGACCGCGTGCGCGAGGCGTTGTTCTCCATCCTCGGTGACATGACGGGACTCTCGGTGATGGATCTGTTCGCCGGCACCGGAGCGCTGGGCATCGAGGCGCTGTCGCGCGGGGCGGAGCGCGCGGTGTTCGTCGAGGGCGACCGGGGGACCGCGGCGCTCGTCCGCGCCAACCTCGAGGCGACCGGGCTGGCCGCGAGGGCCCGGGTCGTCGAGCTCGCCCTCCCCGCCGCGCTGACGTCGCTCGCCAGGGAGGAGCAGCCGTTCGACCTGATCCTGGTCGACGCCCCCTACGAGGGCAGCGCCCGTGAAGAGACGCTCGCGCACCCGTCGCTGCCGTCGCTGCTCGCGAGCGGCGGTTGCATCGTGGTGGAGCACGACGTCCGGCGGCCACCCCCGAGCTCGATCCGCGGCTTCGAGGTCACCGACCAGCGACGATACGGTTCGACCGGACTCGTCTTCCTCGAGCTCCCCGCACCTTCCTCCGAGGCCTCATGAACGCCATCGCCATCTACCCCGGCTCGTTCGACCCCCTCACGAACGGACACCTCGACCTCATCGAGCGCGGCGTTCGGCTCTTCGGCCACCTCATCGTCGCGGTGGCGCGCAACATCGAGAAGACCACGCTGTTCACGACCCAGGAGCGGATCGAGCTGGTCCGTGAGGCGGTCAACCGCCGCGCGGACGTGACCGTCGAGAGCTTCGAGGGCCTGCTGGTCGACTACGCCCGCGTCCGTGGCGCCACGGTGGTGATGCGCGGCCTCCGGGCGCTCTCCGACTTCGAGTACGAATACGAGATGGCGATGATGAACCGCCGCCTCCACCCTGAGCTCGAGACGCTGTTCATGATGACGTCCGAGTCCAACTTCTTCGTGAGCTCGCGGCGGGTGAAGGAAGTCATGCGCTTCGGCGGCGACGTGTCGAGCCTGGTGCCGCCGCTCGTGCAGGCGCGCCTCGCGGAGAAGCTGGGCCGAGCCCCCTGAGCACGCGGGCGAGCGGCTCAGCCCGGAAACCTCAGACGGGTTCGTCGCGAGACCGACAAGTCGCCGTCA
>CAYMQR010000238.1:0-7855 GCA_964392195.1 uncultured bacterium
AGCTGCATCGCTACCTGATCCGCGGCGACGCCGGCGCCATCGCGCGTTTCGTGGAGCGCCGCCGCGCCCAGCGCGTCCGCGTGAACCTCAACTGGGCCGGCGAGGCGGTGCTGTCGAACGCCGAGGCCGAGGCGTGGCTGGCGCGCTGCGAGCGCGCGCTCGCGTGGCCGTTCGTCGAGACGCTCTCGGTCAAGGTCTCGGCGCTCTGTCCACACACTCATCCGCTCGCCACCGAGACGCTCACGCCGCGCGTGGTCACGGCGCTCGCGCGGCTCTATCGCGCTGCCGGCCCCGCGAAGCTCGTGTCGCTCGACATGGAGTCGTTCGCCGATCTCGAGCTCACGATCGAGGCGTTCCGCGCCGCGCTCGACGCGCCCGCGTTCCGCGGCCGGACCCACGGCCTCGCGCTCCAGGCCTACCTGCCCGACTCGAGCGACGCGCAGCGAGCCCTCACCGAATGGGCACGCGGCCGGGTCGCCGCGGGCGGCGCGCCGATCCGGATCCGCCTGGTGAAGGGCGCCAACCTCGGCGCCGAGCGCTTCGAGGCTCGGCTCCGGGGCCTCGATCCGCCCACGTTCGCCGCCAAACGCGACACCGACACCCACTTCAAGCGCATGCTCGCCGCGGCGCTCGAGCCCGCGAGCGCGAGCGCCGTGCGCGTCGGAGTCGCCTCGCACAACGTCTTCGACGTCGCGCTCGCGCTCTCGATGGCACGCGAACGCGGCACCCTCGGGCAGCTCACCATCGAGATGCTCCACGGCATGGCCGAGCCGCTCGTTCGCGCCGTCGCCGAGGAGGCGCCCGAAGTCCTGGCCTACGCGCCCGCCGCTCCCGACGACGAGATCCTGAGCGCGGTCGCGTACCTGCTGCGCCGCCTCGACGAGAACGCGGCGCCCGAGCACTTCCTGCGCCACGCGTTCACGATGCGGGTGGGCGACGACGAGTGGCGGGGCGAGGCGGTGCGCTTCCGCGCTTCGCTGCGGCTGGCGGCGGCGCGAGCACAGCTCGGAGCGGCGGTGCCACTGGCGGGTCCTCCCACCGACAGCGCCTTCCGGAACGCGCCGGAGACCGACTGGACGCGCGTGCCGCCGCGCGCCGCGCTCGCCGCCGCGCTGCGCGAGCGGGCCGAACGCTCGCCCGCGCCGGCCGCGCGGGTGGATCCGACGGCGATCGACGAGGCCATCGAGCGCGCCGCGGCCGATCCCTCGGGCTGGGCCGCCCGGCCGCTCGCCGAGCGGCGCGAGATCCTGGTGCGCGCCGCGAGCCTCCTCGCCGAGCGGCGCTTCGCGCTGCTCGCGGCGATGGCCCACGAGCCCTCCAAGCCGCCGGCCGAGGCCGACCCCGAGGTCGCGGAGGCGATCGACTACGCCGCCTACTACGCGCGTGCCCTCGACGACCTCGCCGCGGACCCGCGGCTCTCGCTCACGCCGCGCGGCGCGGTGGCGGTCGTGTCGCCGTGGAACTTCCCGCTCGCGATCCCGCTCGGCGGCGTGCTCGCCGCGCTGATCGGCGGCAATCGCGTGCTGCTCAAGCCCTCGCCGCTGGCCGAGGAGGTGGCGAGCCTCGGCAGCGAGGCGCTGTGGGACGCGGGCGTGCCGCGGGAGGCGCTGCAGCTCGTCCCCTGCGACGGCGCCGGCGCCGAGCGGCTGATCGCTCACCGGGCGCTGGGCGCCCTGGTCTTCACCGGCAGCACGCCGACCGCGCGGCGGCTCCTCGCGGCGCGGCCGGAGCTCCCGATCCTGGCCGAGACCGGCGGCAAGAACGCGATCGTCGTCACCGCCACCGCCGACCGCGATCGCGCCATCGCCGACATCGTGCGCGGGGCGTTCTCGCACGCTGGCCAGAAGTGCTCCGCGGCGTCGCTGGTCGTCGCGGAGGCCGAGGTCTTCGACGACCCGGGCTTCGAGCGGCGGCTCGTGGAGGCGGCGTCCACGCTGCGCCTCGGAGCGGCCACCGACCCCGCCACCGAGCTCGCGCCCCTCGCCGCCGAGCCCGGCCCCGCCCTGCGCGAGCTGCTCCGCGAGCTGCCGCGCGGCGAGCGCTGGGCGCTCGCACCCCGGCTCGTCGGACCGCGGCACCTCTCGCCCGGGATCGTCTGGGACGTCCAGGCGGGCTCGCCGAGCCACCGCGAGGAGCTCTTCGGGCCGGTCGCGTGCGTGATGCGGGCGCGGGACCTCGACGACGCGATCCGGCTCGTGAACGCTAGCGGTTACGGCCTGACGAGCGCGCTCGAGAGCCTCGACGAGCGAGAGTGGCGCCATTGGATCGAGCACATCCAAGCCGGCAACCTCTACGTGAACCGGCCGCTGGTCGGCGCGATCGTCGATCGCCAGCCGTTCGGCGGCTGGGCGCTGTCCGGCCTCGGCCCCGGCGCCAAGACCGGTGGGCCGAACTACGCGGCGCAGCTCGTGCGCGTGACCGGCGAGATCGATCCTTCCACCAGCTACGCAGCCGGGGCGCTCGCGGAGACGCGCCACACCCAGCGCATCCCCGGCCAGCTCAACCTGTTCCGCTACCGCCGTTGCCCGGGCGTGGTGATCCGGATCGAGGAGGGCGACGATCCGCTCGTCGTTCGCCTCCGCCAGGACGCCGCTCGAGCAGCAGGCGCGAGACCCGAGGTCTCCGATCCTGCGCGCGAGTCGCTCGACGCGTTGATCGCGCGACTTTCCGGGCTGACGCGGGTGGTGACGTGCCGGGCGAGCGCGCCGCGCGAGCTCCTCGACGGCGCGGCCCGGGCCTGGACGTGGGTCTGCACCGAGCCCCTCACCGGCACCGAGCGTGACCTGCTGCCCTTCCTGCGCGAGCAGTCGATCTCCATCGACACCCAGCGCCACGGCTGGATCGCTCCGCGGGCGGACGAGTTCCTGCCTTGACCGACCCGGAGGCGCCGCGGTCGCTCGCGACGCCCGGCGCCCCGCCCGCTTGCTCGCGCCGACCCGCCTTGCTACGTAGCCGGGATGGCGGTGGCCCGGCGGACGATCGACTTCGCGCCGCGCGACGCGGTGACGATCGCGCGATCGCTGGTGTCGCCGCCGAGCGGCGCCGCGGCGGCGCTGGAGCGCGCGCTCGCGCGCGAGCTCGACGTACCGCGCGTGGTCACGGCGGCATCGGGTCGCGCGGCGCTGGGCGCGATCGTGACGGCCCTCGGCCTGCAACCGGGCTCGCGCGTGGTGGTCCCCTGTTACACGGACATGAGCGTCCCCGACACGCTAGGAGATCTCGACCACGAGCCGCGCTTCGTGGACGCCGATCCGCTCGACGCCAACCCCGACGCTCGGCTGCTGCCGCCGCTCCTCGACGACTCCGTATCGGCGGTGGTGACGGCCCACCACTTCGGTCGCGTCGCCGACCTCGACGCCACCGTCGCCGCCTGCGACGCGCGCGCGCTGCCGCTGGTCGAGGACGCCACCCACGCGCTCGGCGCGACCTACCGCGACCGGCCCGTCGGGACGTTCGGCGTGGCCGGCTACCTGAGCTTCAACTTCACCAAGCCCTTCACCGGCTTCGGCGGCGGCGCGGTGCTCACCGCCGATCCGGCGTTCGCCGACGAAGTGCGGCGCGTGCTGGCGCTCGGACCACCCGAATCGCGCCGTGCCACCGCCGCGCGCGCCCTCAAGGCCGCGGCGCTGTGGCTCGCGACCCGCCGCTCGCTCTTCACGGCGACCGCCTATCCGGCGCTCCGGCTGCTCGCGCGGCGAGGCGGCGACCTCGCCGCGAGCTACCAGGCGGTCGCGAACCGACCGGGCGGCACCGCGAGCTCGGGCCCGATCAACGAGGTCTCGGCGCGCGTCGCCCTCGACCACCTCGCCCACCTGCGAGCCGACATCGAGCGCCGCCGCGCCCTCGCGCGAGCGCTCGACGAAGCGCTGCCGGAGACGACCGAGCACCTCCGCGACCGCCCCGGCTCACGAGGCGTGGCGTATTTCTACGTGGTGCTCGCCGAGCGCCGCGCCGCGCTCGCGAAGCGGCTGCTGGCGGCCGGCATCGACACCGGCCACCACCTCATGCACGACAACGGCGCCCGCTACGACCCCCGCCTCGACTTCCCGGTGGCGCGGCGGCTCCTCGAGCGCAGCGTGCAGATCCCGATCCACCCCGGCGTGCGCCCATCCGACGTCGAGCGCGTGGCACGCGTGATCCAGGCGCGCGAGCCCCTGGGCCAACCCGCTCAGAACTTGTAGCGCGACGCCAGGAACACCGCCGTCTCGGTGCCGTGGACGTCGGCGACCGGCGTCGGGGTCTCGATGCTCACCGCGAGCATCTTCCCCACCGCGAATCCCTGCCGCAGCCCGAGGCCGAGCTCGGTGTGCTCCGACACCCAGTTGGCGCCGACGGTGAAGCCGTAGAAGTCGGTCTGCTCGCGCTGGCTCGACCCGTCGGGCTTGGGGTCCGGCGCCGACGAGTTGTTGGTGTAGAAACCGACCCGGAGCGGAACCTTCGGGTGCACGTAGTACTCGGCGCCCGCGCTCACGTTCCAGGTCGGCTCGCGGCGCACCGGCGTCACGAAGCCGGGGAAGTCCTCCTCGAGGAAGTACGACACGTCGACCGACACCGTGAGCTCGTCGCTCGGCATCCAGGCCCCGCCGAGGGTCGCGTTCCCCGGCACACCCTCGGTGAAGCCCTTGTTCAGGATCTCCGGGGTCTCGAAGGTCGGCACCAGCCCGAGCGGATCGGTGACACCGAGAAACTCGGAGTCCTGCTCCTTGCGGAAGTGGTGCAGGTCCGCGGGGGGACGGATCCTCAGGCCGAAGCGCCAGCACGGGTCGGGCTCCCACAGCACGCCGAGCGACGCCGTGAACCCGGTCACGGTCTCCTCGCTGGTCACGAAGCTCACCCCAGGGACGAAGCTCGGGTCGGTCGAGTCGACGATCTTGAAGAAGCTCGAGCGGTCGCGGGTGCCGTAGACGTAGTAGACCGTCGCGCCGACCGACAGCTCGGGGGTGATCGACCAGGCGAACGTCGGGCCCACGTCGTAGGTCTGACCGGCGTCCTTGAAGTCGTGGTCGAGGTCGAACGTGAACCCCGAGATGTCGACTCCGCGGTACACCGTGCTGGTGCGCAGGTCGTAGGCCTCGGGGACCGCGATCGAGAGCCCCACCGCCACGTCCCCGAAACGCCGGATCGCGCCGAAGCTGGTGGGCACGAAGAGCCCGCCACGGCGGGTCCAGTCGCGGCCGTAGAACGCGTCGTCCGCGGTCAGGCTCTGGTACTGGTAGGCGCTCGCCGAGAGCGACACGTCGGCGAACGGGATCCGCGCCAGGCCCGCCGGGTTGTAGTAGGCGCCGCTGCCGTCCTCGGAGAGCGCCACGTAGGCGCCGCCGAGGCCCGCGGCGCGGTCGCCCGGGAAGATGTCGGCGTAGGTGTTGACGCCCGCGTGCGCCGAACCGGCGGAGATCGCGGCGAGCACCAGCGCGGCGAACGTCGCACCGAGGCTCCGGGGGGTCGCGGAGGTGCGCGGCATGGGCAGCTCTCTCCCGTCGCTCAGAATTTGTAGCCCGAGCCGATGAACACCACCGTCTCGTCGGCCTTCACGTCGACCACCTGCGATGGATCGGTGAGCGAGACGCTGGACCCGCTCCCCCACGACATCCGCAGCCCCGCCGAGACCTCGGCGTACGAGACGACGTACGCGGTGCCGAACGTGAAGCCGTAGTCCGAGACGTGGTCCAGGAACCGCGTGTCGCCGGGCTTGGGCGCGGGTGACGAGGTGCGATTGGTGAAGAAGCCGAGGCGGATCGGCACATCGTCCAGCACCAGGTACTCGGCGCCGGCGTTCACGTTCCAGGTGGGCTCGCGGCTGACGGGCGTGCCGGCGACGTTAAAGTCGCGGCCCGCGTACCACGATGCCTCGATGCTCACCAGCAGCCGATCGAGTGCCCGCCACGCGAGCGCGGGCGTGAGCCCCACCGGTGGGCCCTCGTCGAAGGTGACCTCCTCGGCCTCGCCGAACGCGGGGTTCGGCACCAGCACGCCGTCCTCACCGAGGGCCAGCACCGTGGTCCGCACGGTGGCGCTGTGGTGCTGGTAGCCAGGCGGGCGCAGCGCGAGGGCGAGATCGAGCCCGGCCACCGGCGACCACAGCACGCCCAGCAGGCTGGTGAACCCCAGGCTCGAGTCCTCGGTGCTCTGGAAGCGGAAGTCGGTGACCAGCGGCACCCCCTCCGGCCCGACTATGGTCTGCTGGGTGGTGAAGCCGATGCGCGCCGAGCTCGAGCCGTAGAGCCCGTACAGGGTGACGCCGATCGAGAGCGACGGACCGAGGCTCCACGCCGCGCTCGGTCCGAGCTGGTAGGTCGTGTAGCTGGTCTCGAAGTCCGAGCCGATCTGGGTGTCGATCCCCTCGTAGAGCTCGGGCCGGTAGACCTGCTTGCTGCTCGAGCTCGCCGCGTGCGGAACCACCACCGAGAAGCCGAACGCGAGGTCGGGGTACTCGGGCGATTTGAGCGCCGACGCCACCGCCGACGGATAGAAGGTCGAGCTCTCGAACTCGACGTCGCCGCCGAAGAACGCCTTCTCCAGCGTCTGGTTGCGCCACGCGAAGGCGTTGGCGGAGACCGAGACGCTGGCGTAGGGCGCGTGCACCAGGCCGGCCGGGTTGTAGTAGGTGCCGGTGGCGTCGTTGGAGATCGCCGTGTAGGCGCCGCCCATCCCCGCGGCGCGATCGCCCGGGAACACGTCCGCGTAGTTGAAGTCGCTGGCCGACGCCCGACCTCGGCCGTCGGCCACCAGCAACGCCGCCGCGACCCACACTGCGTGGAGCAGGCATCGACGCATCGATCCGCCCCTCCGAACCCGAGTCCGAGTGTACGCCCCTCGTAACCCTTGTAGGTGCCCGCTACGAATCGGTCAAGGGGGGGAGGGCCGGCGGCGGGGGCGCCGGCGCTCCACCCCGTCGCTCACGCCGCCTTGGCGAGCGAGCGCAGCACGTACGGCAGGATCCCGCCGTGGCGGTAGTAGTCGAGCTCGACCGGCGTGTCGATCCGCACCACCGCCTGCAGCATCTTCGAGCTGCCGTCCGGCGCGGTGGCCAGGATCGTGAGCTTCTTGCGCGGCGCGAGCCCGCTCTCGATGCCGGTGATGTCGAAGGTCTCCTCGCCGGTGAGGCCGTGCTTGTCGCGGTCCTCGCCGGGCAGGAACTCGAGCGGCAGCACACCCATGCCGACCAGGTTGGTGCGGTGGATGCGCTCGAACGACACCGCCAGCACCGCCTTCACGCCGAGCAGCGCCGGCCCCTTCGCCGCCCAGTCGCGTGACGAGCCCGAGCCGTACTCCTTGCCGGCGATGATGAGCTGCGGGATGCCGGCCGCGGTGTACTTCATCGCCGCGTCGAAGATCGACATCCCCTCGCCGTCGGGCAGGTGGCGGGTCACGCCGCCCTCGGTCCCGGGCGCGAGCAGGTTCTTGAGGCGCACGTTCGCGAACGTGCCGCGCATCATGATCTCGTGGTTGCCGCGCCGCGCGCCGTAGCTGTTGAAGTCGGCGGGCGCGACACCCTTGGATTGCAGATACTTCCCCGCGGGGCTGGTGGCCTTGATGTTGCCGGCCGGCGAGATGTGGTCGGTGGTGATCGAGTCGCCGAGCACCGCCAGCACGCGCGCCCCGCGGATGTCGCTCACCTGCCCGGGCTCGGCCGTCAGGCCGTCGAAGTAGGGGGGGTTCTGCACGTAGGTCGAGCTCGCGTCCCACGCGTAGGTGTCGGTGGCCGTGCCGGCCAGCTCGCGCCAGCGCGCGTCGCCCGCGAACACGTTGCCGTAGGTCTTGCGGAAGCTCTCCGAGCTGAGCGAGTTGCGCACCGTCTCCTGCACCTCGCGGCTGGTCGGCCAGATGTCCTCGAGGAACACGGCGGTGCCGTCGG
>CAYMQR010000239.1:0-7808 GCA_964392195.1 uncultured bacterium
CGGGCCCGCCGAGGGACCGGCGGGCTTCCAGCGCTAACGCTTGATCCCGGACCGATTCCGAGGCGCGCGGCGCGTTGCCGCGCCGGACTTGGGGTGGGGCCCCGGCCGGATTCACTCCGGCCGGGGCGGGGTCTTGGAAAGACCCCGGGAGATCACAGTCCGTGCTTCGCCGACGCCGGCGGCCCCAGCACCTCGGTCCACACCAGGGCGCGCTGAAGTTCCGTGAGCCGCGCCGGCAGCCGCACTCCCCCGGCTCGCCGCGCCGCGACGGTCGGCCCGATCGGTAGGTCGGTCTCGGGGCGTGCATCGAGGATGGCGGCGTGGCCCTCGCGCGCCTTGACCACGTCGAGGTCGAGGTGGCGGTTCTCCACCGAGTCCTGGAGGTGGCGGGTCTCGAGGCCGCCGACGTGGGTCTCGATGTGGCGCGCCGCGACCGTGGTGCTCGTCGTGATCGGGGGCGGCGGCGCGTCCGGCGTTTCCTCGAAGGCCGGTGCGGCCGCCTCCCGAGCCGCGGCGGCGCGTCGCTGTGCCGCCACGGGCGGCACGTCGGCGCCGCTCGCGCCCGCCCCACCTCCCTGGCGCGCGCGCGCCTGCGCTTCGGCGGCGCGGTGCGCCTCGCGCAGCTTCTTCTCGAGCTCGGCGAGTGCCTCGAGGCCGGTCTTGCGGCGCGGCGCGGTGGACCCTCCGCGGCGCTGCTGCTGCGCTTTCTTCTCGAGGCTCTTCGAGACGAAGCTCAGGAACAGCACCACCGCCACCACGATGAGCTTGATCAGCCCGTCGTCCATGGCGTCAGGTCTTGGGCTCGGTGGTGCTCATGGTGTCGCCCTGCGAGCCACCGGCGATGGCGCTGCGCATCTCGGTGTCGGAGACCAGGTTCTTCATGCGGTAGTAGTCCATGATGCCGAGGTTGCCGGAGCGGAACGCCTCGGCCATCGCCTTCGGCACCTCGGCCTCGGCGAGCACCACCTTGGCGCGGTTCTCCTTGATCGCCGCCATCATCTCCTGCTCCTGCGCGACCGCCATGGCGCGCCGCTCCTCGGCCTTGGCGCGCGCCACCCGCATGTCGGCCTCGGCCTGGTCGGCCTGCAGCCGCGCGCCGATGTTGTCGCCCACGTCCACGTCGGCGATGTCGATCGACAGGATCTCGAACGCGGTGCCCGCGTCGAGCCCCTTGGCGAGCACCTTCTTCGAGATCAGGTCGGGGTGCTCGAGCACCTGCTTGTGGGAGTCGGCCGAGCCGATCGCCGACACGATGCCCTCGCCGACGCGCGCGATGATCGTCTCCTCGGTGGCGCCGCCCACCAGCCGGTCGATGTTCGAGCGCACCGTCACCCGGGCGCGCGCGCGCACCTGGATGCCGTTGACCGCGATGCCGTCGATGGTGCGCTTGCCCTTCGACGGGTCGGGGCAGTCGATCACCTTGGGGTTGACGCTGGTCTGCACCGCGTCGAGCACGTCGCGTCCGGCGAGGTCGATCGCCGCTGCGCGCTCGAAGGTGAGCGGGATGCTCGCCTTGTTGGCGGCGATCATCGCGGTCACCACGCGCGGCACGTTGCCCTGCGCCAGGTAGTGCGCCTCGAGCTTGTCGACGTCGAGCTGGAGGCCGGCCTTCACGCCCATGATGCGCGCGTTGACGATGGCGTTGGCGTTGACCCGCCGCAGCTTCATGCCGATGAGCGACGCGAAGCTCACCGAGGCCCCCGACGCCATGGCTCGCAGCCACAGCAGGCCGAAGTTCATGACGATCACGAACACCACGATGCCGAACAGCGCGGCGGCGGCGACGACGACGAAGTACAGGTTCATCGCTTCTCCTTCACAGACGGTTGCGGTCGGGAGGAGCCTGGGGCGCGTCCCCCTCCGGCGCGGCGCGCACCACGACCCGGTTTCCTTCCACCCTCAGCACCCGCACCCGGGTGTCCAGCTCGACGTAGCCGGACTCCGCGACGACGCTGACGCGGCGTCCGTCGAAGTCCGCGGTGCCCGCGGGCCGGAGCGGCGTGAGCGTCACGCCCTCGTGGCCGGCGAGCCCGGCGAGGCCGCTCTCGGCGGCGGCGAAGCCGTCCTCGGCGGGCAGCGAGGAGGCGAGCGAGAGCCGTCGCATGGCGTAGCGCACCATGAGCGGCGCCGCGACCAGCGTCGTGCCCGTGAGCAGCACCGCGGTCACGTATTCGCCTTGCAGCCACGCGGCGACGACCGCGTAGATCACCACGATCCCGCCGAGCACGCCCATGACCACGCCCGGCACGAACAGCTCGGCGAACAAGAGCGCGAGGCCGATGAGGTAAGTGAGGACGAGCGTCACGGCGTTCCTCTCGCCTCGACCAGCAGGCGGTTGCCGTCCGCGCGCACCACCTGCACGCGGCTGCCACTCTCCACGTACTCGCCGAGCGTCGCGGCGTCCAGGACCTGGTCGCCGATCTGGATCTTGCCCGAGGGCCGCAGGTCCGAGACCGCGCGCCCGAACTGACCCACCAGCGCGGCGTCACCGGGCAGCGCCGCCGTGAAGCCCGCGGCGGCGCTGGCCTCGCTCTTCTGAACCAGCCGGTTGAGGCCCGGCACGTGCGGGAAGAACCGCGCCAGCGCGGCGGCGGCGCCGCCGAACCCGAGCCCGCCGAGCGACACCGTGAAGAGCGCCTCGAGCATCGCCGCGCGCGCCTGCGGCAGGCGCAGGTCCGGGAACGAGCCCGACTGGAGCGCGAGGACCAGCCCCAGCAGCGTGCAGGCGATGCCCGCCACGCCGACCACCCCGAAGCCGGGGATCACGGCCACCTCGAGCACGATCAGGATCAGCCCCACCACGAACAGCAGGATCTCGAGCGTGGAGGCGTGTCCCACCAGGTACTGGCTGCCGAAGAAGACCGCCAGCGCCGTGAGGCCGACGAGCCCCGGCACGCCGAAGCCCGGGATCTTGAACTCGAGATAGACGCCGAGCAGCCCGACCCACAGCAGCATCGCCGCCGCCCACGGGTTGGTGAGCACCGCGAGCGCGACGTCGAGGACGTCGTGGGGGATCGTGATCGTCGCGTCGCAGCTCGCCGCGGCGAGGGTCGCCGCTACGATCGGGACGAGACGCGAGCGGCGCGCGGCGGGCATGACGGCACGCGCGCGCTCCGGGAGGGTCGAGGCGGTGCGCGCGCGAGGCGAACGTAGGCGCCGCCGCGCGGCGCTGTCAACGCCGCTGGCGCCGCGCCCGGGGGGCGAGATTTCGCCCGTGAAAGCGGCCCTCCGCGCGTGCTCGGCGCGATGCGACGCGCGTTGCGGGGGTGGGGGGGCGTTGCTATGATGCGCGCGCTCGCGGCGCTCGCACGCATCCCCGCACGCTTCCAGGACGAGGCATGGCCACCGAATCCGGCTCCGACAAGATCGTGTGCCCGAAGTGCGGGTTCCAGCAGTACAAGCGCTCCGCGATCTGCAAGAAGTGCGGCCTGATCTTCGACAAGTGGCGCGAGATGCAGGCCAAGAAGCAGAAGGCCGAGCGCGCCGAGATGGCCTCCGCGCCGGAGGCCGACGAGCCGAGCGGGGGCCGGCGCGTGAGCCCGGTGCTGATCGTGCTCGCGGTGGTCGCGCTCGCCGGCGCCGTCTATTCCCTGGCGACCCGCGGCGGGCCGAAGCCGGCCGCGCCCGCGCCTTCGCAGACCGCCACCCCCGCGCAGCCCGCGCCGGGCGCCACGCCGCCCCCCACCGGGATCCAGCGGCGTCCGTCGACGCCCGCCGCGCCCGGCGGCGCCGGCACCGCGGCCGCGCCGGGGGCGCCCGCGGCGCGCGTACGCGACCCGCAGGTCGAGCGCTACGAGGCGTACAAGACCGATCTCGGCGCGGCGCTGACCCTGCTCGCCGGCTTCGAGACGAAGCTCAAGGAAGGCCTCGACTTCAAGACCATGCGCACCGAGTTCCTCGACGTCCGCACCGCGGTGGCGCGCGCCTTCAAGGAGCCGCCCAACGAGGGCTGGGTCTCCTACCAGGCGGTCGAGAAGGCCCTCAACGCGTATTCGGACAGCCTCAAGTTCTGGGAGTACCGCGTCTACAGCGCCGACTACCGCAACCGCCTGTGGTGCGCGGGCGAGGCCTGTCCGTTCCAGACCGAGCAGGAGTTCAAGGAAGAGGTCGGCCGCAGCGTGAACCTGTGCTGGGACCGCGCCAGCGCCTTCCGCCAGCTCGCCGAGCGCCACCTGCAGTTCGGCGACGGCTTGCGGCTCGAGACCGACGCGTCGGCGCGCCAGGAAGTCGCCGACGCCTACAAACCGGTCGACGAGATCTGGAAGAAGCTCGGCCGCCCCGCGTCCTGACCTTCCTGGAAGCCGCTCGGCCGGGCGCGCGAGGCGTGCGCGGTCGAGCCGTCAGCGCTTGGCGCGGGGCTTGGTGGTGCCCGCCGCCTTGCGGGGGCGCGGCTGGGTGGGCTCGGCGGTGGGCGCCTCGGTGTCGAGGTCACCGCCCTCGCGGGCGGCCGGGCGCTCCTCGAGCAGGGACTTCACCGTGTCGAGGAGCGGTGTGACGTCCGACGACTTGAGCACGTAGGCGTCGGCCGGCAGGGTGCTCATGTCGCCCTGGTAGGAGCTGTAGGCCGACGACAGGATGATCGCGAGCCCGGGGTGCGCGGCTCGCACCGACCCGAGCAGCTCGAGCCCGCTGGGCCCGGGCATGCGGATGTCGAGCACCATCAGGTCGGGGCGTTCCCGCGCCAGCGTGGCGAGCAGCGTGACGCCGCTCTCGAGCTCGGCGACCTCGTATCCCGCCGACTCGAGCTCGGCGCGGTAGAGCAGGCGGATGTGGGCTTCGTCGTCGACGACGAGGACTTTCGGCTTCCGCTTCACGATCGCGCTCGCCCGCCCGGGGTGCTGGTCAAAGCTAGCGCGGTCAGGAACACCTGCGCCAGGCCCTCGGAGATCGGCTCGAGCTCGACCCATTCGTTCTCGCGGTGGCGGTTGCGGCCGTGGGTGATGCCGAGCACCACGGTGGGGATGCCCGCGGCGAGCGCGAGCGCCGCCTCCGCGCCGCCCGGGCTCGAGTGGGTGCGGATGTTGAGCGCATGGTGCACGGCGAGGACGGTCTGGACCAGCGGGTGGTCGTCGGGGAGCGCAGTCTCGTCCCAGCCGCCGATCGACTGCGTCTTGAGGGCCACGCCGCGCTCCGCCGCCACCGCGCGGACGACGCTGCGCACCGCGCGCTCGGCGGTCGCGAACGAGCGCGGATTGCCGCCCTTGAGGTCGAGCCCGATGCCGTCGGTGGCGTGGCTGCCCGACGACAGGATGCCCTCGATCGGGTCGAGGTCGATCTTCACCCCGGGGCCGAGCCCCTCGAGAGCGCCGAGCGAGCGCAGCAGGTCGGGCAGGAACTCCATCGGCTCGACCGCCTTGCGATGGTTGCCGGCCCCCCACACGATCCGCATCCGGCGGGTGCACACGGTGGTGTAGGAGAGGCGCCCGAGGTCGTGGCCCTTGAGGCACACCAGCCAGCCGACCCGGCCGTCGAGGCGCTTCAGCACCCGCTTCAGCCCGGCGACGTTGCCGGCGCCCTCGGTGGCGGTGGTGGCGGCGAACACCACGCGGCCGAGCGGCTCGAGGCCGGCGCGCGAGAACACCTCGGCGAGCGCCAGCAGCGCGGCCAACCCGAGCGCGTTGTCGCCGATACCCGGGCCGACCACCTTCTTTCCCTCGACGCGCGCGGTGGGGTTCACGGTGGGCGGGAAGATCGTGTCGAGGCTCGCCTGCAGCAGCAGCACCGGCCCCTTGCGGGCGGCGCCGAGCTCGGCCACCACGTCCCAGCGCGGCGTGCGCGAGATCGTGAGCCCGATGGTCTGGAAGCGCTCGATGAGGAACCTGGCGCGCTCGCGCTCGGCGAAGGTGGGGGCCGGGATCTGGTTGATCGCGATCGCGTCCGCCGCCACCGCCGCGATGTTGCGGTCGATCACGTGCAGGACGTGCGCGACCTTGGTGCTGGCGAGGGTGCGGGTGATCGCTTGCGGGTCCATGAGGTCGGCGGCGGTGCGGGGGCGTGACGCGGATGCAGGCGACGGCGGGCGCAGCATACCCCGCTCGTCGGGCGCTGCCTGGAAACGCGGCGGCGTCGGCGGAAATTCGGCGCGGCCGGCGGTGCAGGGGCGGGCTCGCCGCGAGCGCGTTGCGGCCTCTCGGATCGGTTGCTCGGCGGGGGGCGCACGAGTAACCTCGCGGCGATCGTTCGTCCCGCGGCGTCGCGCGTGGCCCACCGACGGCGCCGCGCGCCGGGCCAGCCGCCGCGATCGCGTCCTCGCAGCACGCACGCCGCGCGCCGCCACGGCGTCGGGAGAATCGGCCGGAAACCTCGATGCCGTGCACCACCTGCAACGCCCCGCTACGCCCGGACGTGAACTTCTGCACCCGGTGCGGGGCGGCCACGCGCGCCGTGGCGCGCTGCGCGAGCTGCGACGGAGTGGTCGCCGTCGAGGACAACTACTGCGGGCGCTGCGGAGCGCGGCTCAAGACCCTCGAGGTGCCGGTGCAGGCCACCAGCGAGGTCGGCATCGCGCCGCGCGGCATCACGGTGGAGCTCGAGCTGCCCGCGCCCGGCACCGACGCCGACCTCGAGAATGCGATCCGCTCGGGTCCGGGCTTCGTCGAGGTCGCCGGCCCGGAGGGGCCGGTCGGCCGCGTGACGTTCGGCGCCGGTGACACCGCCGGGCTCATCGAGTTCGTCGAGCGCACCGAGACCCGGCGCGGCCGCCGCGTCTACCGCGACGGCCAGCGCCAGCCGTGGGACGAGTTCTTCCGCTTCCTCGACTGCTACCGCGAGCGCCGCCGCTCGACCAATCCCGAGGAGCACTGCTTCTACGACGACGCCAACAACCCGAACGTGTGGGGCTGCTTCCAGGTGCGAATGCCGCTCGGCGCCACCACCATCGGCACCGAGTGGCTGCTCGCGGGGAGCTTCGAGAACGACGGCTCGTTCGTGTTCGACAAGAAGGCGGTGATCGCGCAGCTCGACCAGCGGCTCACGCCGTATCGGCTGTGCCCCGCGCTCGAGGTCCGCTACGTGGGCCAGGCGCTGCGGGCGTTCCCGGCGCGCGTGAACCCCAAGGTCAACAAGGACTGGCGCTACGTCGAGGACCCCACGGGCAAGGACCCCGCCGCGGTGACCGCGCTCAAGCGCGAGGCGGGGGCGGCGGTGGAGGTCAAGGTGCGCGGAGTGGTGCCGGCGAGCCCCGAGGCGGCGGAGCGCACCGCGCAGGCGGTGCGGCGGGCGGTCACCGCGGCCGCCGGCGCCCCGGCTCAGGCAGAGAGGACGGATCCGGGCGGGCCGGTCGTGGAGGGACGGCCGGTCGGCTCGGGCTCGCAGAGCTGAAGCGAAGGCCCCACGGAGGGATCGCGATGTTCTGGAGCAAGAAGAAGCACATCCTGCTGGTCGACGACGACGAGAGCCTGCTCAAGAGCCTGGAGATCTACTTCGGGAAGCAGGACTACAAGGTGTCGTCGATCTCCGAGGGCACCGAGGCCCTCGCCTCGCTCTCCGGCAACAAGCTGCCGGACCTGGTGATCCTCGACGTCATGATGGACGGGGTGAACGGGCTCTCGGTGCTCACCGCGCTCAAGAAGAACGTCTACGGCAAGGCGGTACCGGTGATCGTCACGAGCGCGTTCCAGAACCCCGACATGATCCGGCGCTCCTACGAGCTCGGCGCGGCGCTCTTCATGCCCAAGCCGTTCAAGATCGAGCGGCTCGCGTTCGAGGCCAAGCGGCTGCTGCATTGAGTTGCTCGGGGGGCTGTTTCAGCCCCCCGCCCGGCCGGAGGGCGCGGCGCTGCCGCGCCGGCGATACGCGATGACGCCACG
>CAYMQR010000240.1:0-7799 GCA_964392195.1 uncultured bacterium
AAACGCCCCCCCCGAGTGTCGGACATCTTCTGCCGCCCCTTCGCGAGCCCCCCCTGGGCGTCGAGCAACCGCTCTTCCAGCTCCACCATGTCGATTCCCCCCGATTCCGGATGTCAGGCGTGGGCGTCCCTGCCCCCGCCGGCGCGACGCAGACGTGCTCCGAGCAGCCGGATCGTCACGACCGCCGCCACCACCAACCCAGTCGCGCGCACGAACACGTCACCGTAACGCAAGTAGAAGCTTTGGAGGACAGGTCCGAGGCGGACCTCGCCCTCGAGCGTGGCCTCCGTGAAGAGGCTGGTCTCGCCGACGCGCCGCCCCCACGGGTCGATGAACGTGCTGATGCCCGTGTTGGCGGCGCGCGCGAGCCACACCCGGCTCTCGATCGCGCGTACCTGCGCCATCTCCAGGTGCTGCCAGGGAGCTCCCAGGCGCCCGAACCAGGCGTCGTTGGTGATGCTCACCAGCAGCCGCGCCCCCTCGAGCACGGCGGCGCGCGCCTCGGCGGGGAAGATCGCCTCGTAACAGATCAGCACCGCGAAGCGGATCCCGTGGCCGGCGTCGAAGTTGGTGTGGACCTTCCCCGGATGGAAGTTGCCGACCCCGGCGACGATCTTCTCGAGGAAAGGGAACGGGCTCCACTCGCCGAACGGCACCAGGTGCATCTTGTCGTAGTGGGCGAGCTCGCGCCCTTCCCGGTCCAGGAGATAGGCGCGGTTCAGGCTCTCGACGTCGTCGGCGGTGATCCGCTTCCCGGCGGGCGGCGCGTCCGAGCCGTCCTTGAGCCTGAACGCCGGCGCCCCGAGCAGCACCGGGACACCGTTGAGGCGCGCGATGTCGCGGGCCTGCTCGGCCCACGCGCCGCCGCGCTGGAAGAAGAACGGCATCGCGGTCTCGGGGAGCACCAGGAGATCGATCGGGTTCTCGGCAGAGCGCTGCGCGAGCCGCTGGTAGGTCTCGATGGTGTGGGTGCGGAACTCCTCGTCCCACTTCTGGTCCTGGGGGATGTTGCCCTGCAGGAGGCCGATCCGCACCGCCTCGCCGCCGCCGGGAGTGGCGCCGAGACGGACCAGACCGTAGACGCGCGCCGAGGCGGCGAGCAGCACCACGCACACCAGGTGCGCGAACGGCACCGGCTTCCCGCCGGTCCACGCCCGCCACGCGCACGCCACCGCCGCGGAGCTCGCGACCAGCAGGAAGCTCACGCCATAGATGCCGGTCACGTCGGCGATCTGGACCATGGGCAGGAAGCCGACCTGGCTGTAGCCCAGGGTCAGCCACGGGAACCCGGTGAGCACGAACGAGCGCAGGTACTCGAGGGTGATCCACAGCGCGGCGAGCCCCCAGATCCCCCACCCGCTCTCGAGCCCGAGCGGGCCCGCCAGGGCCGCGAACGCCGCGACGTAGAGGGCGAGGAAGGCCGAGAGCAGCACGTGGCCGAGGACGCTCGCGGCGAGCGGCAGGCCGCCGAAGTGGTGCATCGTCTCGACCAGCCAGTAGAGACCGCCTAGGTAGAGGCCGAGCCCGGCGATCCACCCGAGCAGCATCCGCCGCCGCCACGGCTCGCCGCCCAGCGCCACCAGCAGCGGCGCGAGCCCGACCCACGCGACGAGCCGCACCGGGTGGATCGGGAACGCCGCGACCAGCGAGAGGCCGCTCGCCAGGGCGGCGATCCACTTCCAGCGGGCAAGACGGTTCACGGGTTGTTGCTGATCAGCGACGTGCGTGAATCGGTCTTCTGCGCCCACCACGGCGCCTGCCCCGCCGAGCCCAGCCCCTCGAAGTTGAACTGGACGCCGAACTTCGTCTCCTCGGGGTTGGTGCGGTCGATCACCCACAGGTCGAACCCCCAGCAGTCGCACGGAGCCGTGAAGTGCAAGCCGCCGCGGTTCTCGAGGAACTGCGAGTTGAGCTGATCGTAGCGGGTCGACCCGTAGAGCGCGGTCCCCTCCCACAGCACCAGGCGGGCGCCCGCGTTGACGTCCTCGATGCGGTCGTTGACGAACCGGTACCGGGTCGACAGGCGGTCGCCGCGCGGATCGCCGAGCGCGACCCGCAGCGTGTAGTCGGCGAACTCCTGCGTCTCCGGGTCCCAGTCCGTGTAGCCACCGAGCTGGACACCCTTCACGGGCCACACCGACACCTCGCCGTGGAGCGGGCACACGCCGTTCTCGCACGCCTCCTGGAGGAGGTCGAAGGAGTGCTCGAAGGTCAGCGACACCAGGTTGTCGATCGAGCCCTGGTGCCCGGTGCGGCTGAACAGGGTCTGCTCGACGCCGTACGTCACCAGCGACTTCTGCGCGATCCTGTCGACCCGGTCGAAGGACGGCAGCGGCGTCTGGTCGACGTCCGGGATCCAGTCGTAGACCACGTAGGGATCGAGCTCGTGCTTGTAGCGGGTCTCCAGGGGGTCGGTGGTGCCGCCGCGGAACACCCGCGAGATCGTGGTGTCGAGCGTCACGTTGACGTGCGGCAGCAGCCGCGCGGCGCTAGTGCGCTCGAGGCTGGTGACCTTGGCGGTCTCGCCCGTTACGGGGTCCGTCTCGGTCTCGGTGAGGGTCGCGTCCGCGTAGTAGAGCGTCGTCCGGGGCTCGATCGACGGCTCGAGGTTGAAGTGCGAGATCTCGATCGGGACGTAGAAGCGCGGGTTGGTGTCCCAGCGCAGACCGTCGGCGCCCTCGCGCCGGTAGAAGTCGGTGGCGTCGCTGCGCATGTCGAGGAGCAGCGGCGTGCCCGGGATCGGCTGGCGGATGCCGCGCAACGTGACCTCGGGCAGGTCCTGGAGCTCGTTGTTGGCGTCGGTCTCGAGGTCCTCGTACCAGCGCACCGCCCCCAGCAAGCTCCACCGGCGCCAGCTCGAGGTCAGCGTGGCCTTGGACTGGGTGAAGCGCTGCGACCTGAGCGTGGGGTCGTCGGTGGTGTCGCGGTTCACCTGGGTGTCGCTAAGCAGGTCCACGATGACCTTGCCGCGCACGCCGGGCGCGAAGATCTCGTCGTGGAACGCCTCGATGGCGTAGCGCTGGCGGTCGACCTCGAGGGTGTTGCCGTCGGCGTCGGTCGCGTCCTGCGGCTCCTTCTCCTGGAAGTAGCGCGCCGCGATCTCGCCGGCGCTGGAGAGCGTACGGATGTAGCGGAACTCGGCCGCACCGCCGACGCGCTCGTTGGTCGAGGTCTCGACCATGAGCGTCGCGTCCATGTTGCGGTCGATGGCCCAGAAGAACGGCTGCTGGAGCTGGAAGCCCCGTCGGTTCGAGAACCCGACGCGCGGAAACAGGAAGCCGGTCTCACGCTCGGTCTTGATCGGCAGCACCAGATACGGTGACCAGATGGCCGGGATGTCCCAGAGACGGAACGTCGTGCTCGCGCCCGTCGCGTAGCCGCCGAGCGTCAGGTCGACGTCGCCGCCCGTGAACGACCAGTCCGGGGGGTCGCACGCGCAGCTCGTGAGCCGCGCGTCCTCCACGTGGTAGGTGAGCTCGCCGGTCTTCTCGATCTTGGCGCCCTCGAACCGCACGTCGCCTTCCGCCGACGTGAAGCGGCCGTCGAAGATCACCCCGGTCAGAGTCTCCAGGCTCATGTTGACCGACGCGCCGCGCAGCGTGCCGGTCGGCGAGATCACCCACACGTTGCCGTCGGCCTGGACCTCGCTCGACCCGGCCCGGTACACGACGCGGTCGGCGCGGATCTCGACGTCGCCGTAGACGGCGTGGACGCTGCCCTCGGCGATGAACTCGTCGAACTGCCGGTCCTGCACCACCCGGTCGGCGTTGAGCTGGACGTTGCCGCCCGCCCCGGGCTTGCGGGTGGGCTTCCTGGCGGTCGAAGCCCCGTCGCTCTGCTCGTCGATCAGGTCGTCCTCGGAGTCACCTCCGAGCGCTTCCTGATCGTACGAGTCGGACGAGACCTTCGAGCGCCGCCGCTTCGCCTTCTCGGGCGAGGTCGGCGCCGCCGCGCCCGACGACGACGGGGCCGATGCGACCGCAGGCGCTTCGCTCTGGGTCTCGCGCCCATCCGGCTGGGCCGGCGGCGGAGCTGCGCTGGGCTCCGACCCCGGCGCTGCTCCGGCGGGCACGGTCACCTGCGTGCCCAGCGGGACTCCACCTCTGGCGTCGACCACCAGCACCAGGATGCGAAACGGCGACGTCAGCGAGGTCACGCGCGTCACCACCTGCGCCGCCGCGTCGACCCGCACCACGAAGCCACCGTGGACGTCCGAGCTCACCGCCCTCGCCACCGAGATCGAGCGCACCCGCGGGTCCTTGGGCGTGACCCGCGGCGCGACTCCGGGACCGATGGCCGAGCCGTACACCTGCAGCTCGACCGCGGTCCCCTCGGCCGCCGGACGGAGCTGGTCGAGGTAAGGCGCGGGGCGATCGAAGTCGAGGAAGATCGCGGTCTGCTCGGCGCCGGTGCTGACCCGGATGCCGTTCAGCGTCGCGGTCTCGAGCGCCGGCTCGGCCGCCCTCACGCCGCTCGCGCACGCGGCGATCGCCGCGGCGAAGAGCGCCGCGAGCACGACGGCGCGGGGTCTCCCGGCGAGCCGGCTCACGGGACGAACGCGCTCGCGGTGGTTCGAGTCGGCATCGGGGCGGACCATCGGCGCGCGCTAAGATCCGCGCACCGTCCGGGCGTGTCAACATCTGGCGCCGTGCAGCGCGCCGCCTTCCGGCGACCGCGGCGATCAGCGTGGAAACGTCGCGGTCGATCGGGCCAGCTCGACCGCGACGCCCGCGCGCGCCATCACCGCACCCACCAGGTAGAGCGAGCCGGCCACGACCACGGCCCCGGCCGGCGCCGCGAGCGTGCGCGCCGCGTCCACCGCCTCGCGCCAGTCGTCCAGCGCGCGCGCCGACGCTCCCACCGCCCGAGCCGCGCGCGCCAGCGCGCGCGGCTCCGCGGCGTCGTCACGCGGCGGCCGCGTGCAGATCACCCGCGCGAACCGGACCCGCGCCAGCGCCTTCACGATCGCACCCGGTTGCTTGCTGGCGAGCGCGCCCACCACCAGCACGCGTCGCCCACGGACGCCCCGCAACACGGCGGGCAGGGCGCGCGCCAGCGCCCTGGCGCCGTGCACGTTGTGCGCGCCGTCGAAGAGCCAGGCGGGCCGCCCCGGCACCGCGTCGAGGCGTCCCGGCCAGCGGGTCTCGACGAGCGCCGCCCGCACCGCCTCGACCGCGATCGGCAGCCCCTCGCCGGCCAGCTCCTCGAGCGCCCGCACCGCGAGCGCGGCGTTCCGCGCCTGATGTCCCCCGCCGAGCGCCAGCGGTACATCGTCGAGCGCGAACCGCGCGCCCGCGTAGCGAAACCGCCGCCCGCCCGCGAGGCGCGGCGGGAAGCCGGGAGGCACCTCGACGCGGAAACCCACCCGCGCGGCGTGCCGATCCAGCACTCGCCGTGCCGCGCCGCCCGTCACGCCCGTGATGAGCACGCCTCCGGCGCGCGCGATCTCGGCCTCCTCGGCGGCGATCGCGGCGCGCGTGCGCCCGAGGAACTCGGTGTGATCGAGCTCGACGTTGGTCAGCACCGCGACGCGCCCGCCGCCCACGTTGGTCGCGTCCCATCGGCCACCGAGCCCGACCTCGAGCACCGCGACGTCGACCCGGCGACGAACCAGCTCGAGGAGCGCGGCCACGGTGAGGATCTCGAAATACGTGAGCCTCACCGCGGGCGGTCGCTCCTGCGCGCGCCGGACGCGATCCACCGCCCGCGCCAGCGCCGCGCGCTCGATGCAGGCGCCGTCGACGCGGATGCGCTCGCGGACGTCGGTCAGGTGCGGCGACGTGTAGAGCCCGGTCCGGAGCCCGGCCCGGGTCAGCGCGGCGGCGACCAGGACCGAGACCGACCCCTTGCCGTTGGTGCCACCCACGCGCACGATGCGCAGCCGGCGCTCCGGATGGCCGAGACGGCCGAGCACCTCCCGAACCCGCTCGAGCCCTGGGTGGATCTCGCGGGGATCGATCGCGTCGAGATGGGCGAGCGCGCGGCGCTCGCGCGCGCCGGCGCGGGCCGGCTCAGGTCGCTTCGGAGAACGCCTGGCCGTCGCCATTGCCGGGCACCGCCTCGTAGGCGGAGGCCGTGGTGCCGCGCCGGGCGCCGGGGCCCTGCTTGTGACCGAGCAGCAGGCTCAGGATCTGCGCCAGTGTGTCCTTGACGTGGCGGCGCTCGACGATCCGGTCGATGAAGCCGTGCTCGAGCAGGAACTCGGAGCGCTGGAAGCCCTCGGGCAAGGTCTCCTTGATCGTCTGCTGGATCACCCGCGGACCCGCGAACCCGATCAGCGCGCGCGGCTCGGCGAGGATGATGTCGCCGACCATCGCGAAGCTCGCCACGGTTCCGCCGGTGGTGGGATCCGCGAGCAGCGACACGTACGGCAGCCCCTCGCGGCGCAGCCGCGCCAGCGCCGCCACGGTCTTGGCCATCTGCATGAGGCTGAGCGTGCCTTCCTGCATGCGCGCGCCGCCGCTCGACGACACGATCACCACCGGCAGGCGGTCGCGGATCGCGGCCTCGACCAGGCGCACGATCTTCTCGCCCACCACCGAGCTCAGGCTGCCGCCGAAGAAGTGGAAGTCCATCACCCCGAGCATGCACGGTACACCCGCCAGACGGCACGAGCCGGTCACGATCGCCTCGCGGCTGCCGGTCTTCTTCTGCGCGTCGCGAACCCGGTCGGGGTAGCGGGCCGGGTCGCGGAAGCCGAGCGGATCGAGCGGCTCCAGCTCCGCGTCGATCTCCTGGAAGCTCGCCGTGTCGGTCATGATCGCGATGCGTTCGCGGGCGCTGATGCGGAAGTGGTAATTGCACTTCGGGCACACGCTGAAGTTGCGCTCCACTTCCTTCTTGTAGAGCATCTGGCTGCAGGCGTTGCACTTGATCCACAGCCCCTTCGGGATCGCGACGCGGCCCTCGGCCTCCTTCTTGAACCACGCCATCAGCGTGCTCCCTGGCGCCGGCGCGCGCCGTCCACGCCCTCGCGCAGCTCGCGCACGAACGCGCCAACCCGCTCGCACGCGCCGCGCGCGCCGCCCTCGCCGGGGATGCGCCGCACCACGGCCGAGCCGACGATCACGCCGTCCGCCACGCGCGCCACGCCCGCGGCCTGCTCCGCGGTGCCGATGCCGAAACCGACCAGCACCGGCAGGTCGACGGCCGCCTTGGCCGCGCGGATCTTGCGGGTGAGGTCCGCGGGCAGCTCCGAGCGCTCGCCGGTCACGCCGGTGAGCGACACGTAGTAGACGAAGCCACGGCTCAGCCGGCCGATGTGGCGGAGCCGATCCACGGGCGTGGTCGGGGTGGCGAGCAGCACCGGGTCGACGCCCCGGTCGCGCAGCGGCCCGAGCACGTCCTCACCGTCCTCGATCGGCAGATCCGGGATGATGACGCCGTCCACGCCAGCCGCGGCCGCCGCCGCCGCGAAGCGGGCGGGTCCGAAGGCGTGGATCGGGTTGGTCGAGCCCATGAGCACGATCGGCACGGTGAGCCTGGAGCGCACGCGCGTCACCAGCTCCAGGATCGCACGAAGGGTGGTGCCCGACGCCAGTGCCCGCGTGTACGAGACCTGGATCACCGGTCCGTCGGCGAGCGGATCCGAGAACGGGATGCCGAGCTCGATCGCATCAGCGCCCGCCGCCGCCAGCGCATGAATGAGCTTCTCGGTGGTCGCGAGATCGGGGTCGCCGGCGGTGATGAAGGGGACCAGCGCCGGGCGTCCCTCGGCCCGCAGCCTGCCGAGCGTCTCCGCGAGGCGGCTCATCGGCGCCCCCGCTTCGGCGCCGCCGCGAGGCGCTCGCCGATCCGCT
>CAYMQR010000241.1:0-5080 GCA_964392195.1 uncultured bacterium
GGTCTTCCCGGCGACGACGTTGAGCAGCCAGAAGCCCGGCAGGATGCCGATCAGCGTGAGCGGGATCGGCGCCATGATCACCAGCGGGATCCCGAAGCTCTGGGTCTGCGCCGCGAGCAGCACGTAGATCCCCGCGAGCGCCACGCCGAACGCGATCCCCAGATCGCGGAACACGTCGAGGGTGATCTTCCACTCACCCTCGCCCGCCAGGTCCACCCGGAATCCCTCCGGCGACGGCTTCGCGGCGAGCTGGTCCTCGATGCCGAACACCGCCTCCACGGGCGAGGTGCCGGCGACCTCCGCGGTCACGAAGGCGAAGCGCTTCAGGTCCTTGTGGTAGTGGACGACCTCGTCGGTGCCCGCGATCGGACGCACCAGGCTCGCGAGCGGGACCAGGCTGCCGTCCCCGCCGCGCAACCGCAGCGCGAGGGCGTCGTCGAGCCGCGCCCGCTCGGCGTCCGGGAGGCGGAGCCGGATCGGGATCGCGTCGCGCTCGCCGCGCACGTGGAGGGCTCCGACCGACGTACCGCCGATCGCGGCCGAGAGCGCCTTCACCACCTCCGCGGTCGCGATGCCATGGAGCGCCGCCTTCTCGCGGTCGACCTCCACCATCCGGTGGTCACGTGCCTCCTCGGCGGTCGAGTCCACGTCGACGACGCCGTGAACCGCGCGGAACAGCCCTTCGACCCTGCGGGCCTCGGCGGCGATCTGCTCGTAAGTGGCGTCCTCCGGACCGTAGACCTCGGCGACCACGGTCGCGAGGACCGGCGGTCCGGGCGGCGTCTCGACGATCTTCAGGTTGGCGCCGGTGCGAGCCGCGATCCGCTCGACGTCGGGCCGGATGCGGAGCGCGAGCTCGTGGCTCTGCATCTCGCGCTCGTGCTTGGGCAGCAGGTTCACGCGCACCTCGCCGACGTTGCCGCCGCGGCGCAGGAAGTAGTGCCGCACCATGCCGTTCATGTCGGTGGGGCCGGCCTCGCCGACGTAGGTCTGGAAGTCGCGGACCTCGGGGACGCGCGCGAAGAGCGCCTCGAGCTCACGCGCCACCCGGTCGGTGTCCTCGAGCGCGGTGCCGTCCGGGGTGTCGATCACCACCGCCAGCTCGTCCTTGTTGCCGAACGGCAGCATCTTCATCGGCACCAGCCCACCGAGCGCGAGGCCCACCGAGGCGACCAGCGCCACCACCACCGCCCCGAGGAAGAGCGCGCCGCGACGCTTCGACGCGAGCAGCCAGCGAGCGAGGCGGCGGTACGTGTCGACCAGCGCTCCCGACGCGGTCTCGTGATCGCTCTCCGCGCCGGCGGTGCCGGCGGGTCGCGGATGGTGCTCCTTCTTGAGCAGCCGGTACGATGCCCACGGCGTCACGGTGAAGGCCATCACCAGCGACAGCAGCATCGCCAGCGGCACGTGGTACGGCATCGGCCGCATGTACGGACCCATCATGCCGGTGACGAAGAACATGGGCAGGAAGGAGAGGATCACGGCGACCGTCGCCAGGATCGTCGGCGGCCGGACCTCGTCGACCGCGAACAGCGTGGCCTCGCGGGGAGGCAGCTTCCCGAGCTGGAAGTGGCGGTGGATGTTCTCGACGTCCACGATCGGGTCGTCGACGAGGAGCCCGAGCGACAGGATCAGCGCGAAGAGCGTGACACGGTTGATCGTGTAGCCGACCATCCACCCGCCCAGCAGCGTGAGCGCCAGCGTCATCGGCACGGCGAGCGCCACGATCGCGGCCTCGCGCGTCCCGAGGCTCAGCGCGAGCAACGCGATGATCGTCACGACCGCGATCGTGAGGTGCTTGACCAGCTCGTTGACCTTCTCGTTCGCCGTCTCACCCCAGTTCCTGGTGACGTGGACGTCGACGTCGCTCGGGATCGACTTGCCGCGCAGCTCGTCGACCCGCGCGAGCACGTGCTCGGCCACCGTCACGGCGTTGGATCCCTTGCGCTTGGCGACCGTGATGGTCGCCGCGATCCGGGACGGACCCGCCTCGGGCTGGCCGGGACCGAACCCGATCCGCGAGTAGCTCACGGTCTCGGCGCCGCCGTCGCGCACCGTGGCGACGTCGCGCAGGTAGACCGGCGCGCCGCGCCGCGCGCCCACCACGACGCTCTCCACCTCCGCAGCGCTCGCCAGGAACGGTCCCACGTCCACCGTGGTCTCGCGCCCGTCGGCGACCAGCGCGCCTGCGCGCACCTGGCTCGAGGCGCCGGACAGCGCGCCCACCACCTCCGCGACGGTGACGTCCCGGGACGCGAGCCGCGCCGGATCGAGGGCGATCGTCACCTCGCGGGGGCTTCCACCGATCACGCCGATCCGCGAGGTGTCCTGGACCTGGCCGAGCCGGAGCGCGGTCTCGTCGGCGATGCGCCGGAGCGCGAGCTCGTCGACGCTCGAGCCGGGCTCGGGCGAGAGCGTGAGCGTGACGAACGGCAGGTCGTCGATCTCGATCGGCTTGACCAGCCACCCGGCGACTCCCGGCGGCACCCGGTCCACGTTCATCGCGATCTTGTTGTAGAGCTTGACGATCGAGCGCTCGCGGTCCTCGCCGACCTTGAAGCGGACCGTCACCACGGCTTCGCCGGGGCGCGCCATCGAGTACACGTGCTCGACGCCGTCGATCTCCCAGAGCAGCGACTCGAGCCGGGTACTGATCAGGTCCTCGACCTCGCGCGCGCTGGCGCCCGGAAAGGACACCAGCACGTCCGCCACCGGCACCACGATCTGCGGTTCTTCCTCCCGCGGCATGCCGACGAGCGTCGCCACGCCGGCGATCAGCGAGAACACGATCATGAGCGGCGAGAGCTTCGACGTCAGGAAGGCGTCGACGATCTTCGCGGTGAAGCCGAGTCGTTCGGATTTCATGGCGCCTTCCCCGGCAGGACGACCTGATCGCCGGCGTGGAGGCCGGCCAGCACCTCGACCATGTCCCCGTCGCGCCCCAGTCCGCGCGCGCCGGTGCGGACGCTGATGGCGCGGACGCCGTGGGCGTCGGCCACCTGCACGGTCTCGATCTGCCCGACGCTCTCGATGGCGGCGAGGGGGACGACCAGCACGCGCTCGGCACCCGTCGGTATCGCGAGCCGCGCGAACGACCCGGGACGCGCGCCGCTCTGCTCCGGGAGCGCCGCCTTGACCAGCACGGTGCGCGTCGACGGATCCGTCGCCGGGACGATCTCCTCGACGGCCACCGGCAGCGGGCCGGCGACGCCGTCGACCTGCGCCTGCAGCACCGCACCCACGGCCAGCCGCCGCGCCGCATCCTCGCGCACGCTCGCCTCGATCCGCAGGTGCGAGGGGTCGAGTACCACGACGAGCGGTACGCCCGGGGCGGCGAGCGCCCCAGGGTCGACGCGGCGTTCGGTGACGATGCCGTCGAACGGCGCGGTGACCTCGGCCTCGGCGCTGAACACCCTCGCCTCGTCGACCGCCCTCCCCGCGCGCTCGGTCGCCGCGGCCGCCGCGCTCGCGGCGGCGCGGGCCTGGTCGAGCTGCTGGGGGGTCGCGGCCTTGTCGGCGAACAGTTGCTCGATCCGGTCACGATCGCGGCGCGCCTGATCCGACGCGGCCGATGCGGCCGCCAGGGCCGCCTGCGCCTGACTCAGCTTGGCCACCACGTCGCGCGGGTCGAGCCGCACCAGCACCTGCCCGGCTCGGACCGCGTCGCCCGGATCGACGAGGACCTCGCGCACGGCGGCCTGGATCCGCGGCGAGAGCGCGGCCTCGGTCCGCGACCGGACCGTGCCCGGCGCCGCGTCCGTGAGCACGGACTCGAGCGCCGCGACCGCCACCGTGCGGGCGCCGGCCGGCAACGCGGCCACGCCATCGTGGGGTGCGTCCGCGGGCCCCACTCGATGGCCGCTGAAGGTGCCCTGCAGCCACGCGAACATCACCACCAGCGCGATGGCCACGGCGACCGTCGCCCACGCCTTGGGGCTCAGGCCCCGCTTCCCGCTCGTCGTGCTCACGGCTCCTCCTCACGCGCCGCCACCGAACTCGACGCGGCGTGCGCCAGCGATTCCTGAAGACGACCCAGCGCCTGCTCGCGACGCGCCCACGCGAGCCACACGCCGTAGCGAGCGGCGAGCTCCCCGAGGCGCGCGTCCGAGTGCGCCGACTCCGCCGAGACCAGCTCGCTCCAGGTCGCGAGCCCCTGCTCGTAGCGCTTCTCCACCACACGCTTCGCCTCGCCCGCGAGGCTCGCCGCACCGAGCGCGGTCGCGGCGCGCGCACGGGCGGTGGCGAGCCGAGCGTCGCTCGTGCCGATCTCGAGCCGCGCCTCGCGCTCGCGCGCCTCCAGACGCGCACGCGCGCCGGCGCTGGCGGCCTCCGCGGCGTCGATCCTGGCGAAGTCACCGCCGCCGGCGAGCAGGTTCCAGTCGAGCGCGACGCCGACGGCGTAAGACGGCTCGCCGTCCGCTCCGAACCGCTCACGGTCCCACTGCTCGCTGGCCACGATCCCGACCGACGGCCACAGCGTGGCACGAGCACCCGACGCGCCAGCGGACGCCGCCTCGCGCTGGTGTCGCAGCGCGAGCAGGTCGGCACGCCGCGCGAGCGCCTCCTCGACCTGCCGGGCGTCGACCGCACCGCCCGCCTGCGCGGCGAGCGGCTCCGGGGGTGGCGCGAGCGCCCCGATCGTGTCGCCGGCGCCGATCAGGGAGGCGAGCGCCAGCTCGGCCGTCCTCGCCTCGCCACGCGCCGCCTCGAGTGCCTGCTGCGTCGAGCGATGGTGTACGTCGGCCTGGAGCGAGTCGGCCTCCAGCGCCGTCCCCGCCGACACCAGCGAGCGCGCGCGCCGCAGGTCACCGTCCGCCGCCCGTTCCGCCTCCGCGGCCACGTCCACCGCGTCGCGGGCCAGGAGCAGCCCGACGTAGGCCTCCACCACGTGCAGCGCGAGGCCCTCGCGGACCGCCGACTCGGCCGCCGCCGCCGCCTCGGACGCGGCCCCGGCGGCGCTCCGCCCGTACCAGGCGGGCAGCGCGAAGATCGGCTGCTCGACCGCGATGCGGGTGCGGAAGTGGTCGAGAGCGGCAGGGTCGTTGAGGTTCGCGACGTCGAAGTCCGCCTCGGTGAAGCG
>CAYMQR010000241.1:5180-7785 GCA_964392195.1 uncultured bacterium
AGCGCGGGGCCTGCGGCACACGCTGCCAACGAGAGCCCGGACGCGAGACGTCGAATGGATCGCTTCATCGGTTACCCCTCGCATCGAACCACTAATATGAGCATATACTCATATTCGCGTCTTCGTCAACCATCATGTTAGACTGCAGTAGCTGGCCCGTTCGACGACCGGCCGAGGAGACCGCCGATGACGACCCGCCCGCAGCCCGGCGACCGCAAGCCCCTGCCCCCCGAGGCGTACGACCTCATGTCGGAGCGCTTCCAGGCGCTCGGCGCTCCGTCGCGCCTCGCGCTCCTCAGCACCCTCATGGAGGGCGAGCGCACGGTACACGAGCTGGTCGGGGCGACCGGCCTCACGCAGACCAACGTGTCGCGCCACCTCGCGGTTCTGCGCCAGGCGGGGCTCGTGGCCCGCAAAGCGCGCGGGAACGAGGCCATCTATTCGATCGGGGACCCGAGCATCGAGGCGCTCTGCCACCTCGTCTGCGACAGCCTCGCCGAACGGCTGAACGACCGCCTGGACGCGCTCGGGCGCGGATCCCCCGAAACGCGTCGCGCGCGGAAGCTCAGACCATGAAGACGGGCGAACGCTGGACGGCGCGCATGTACTGAGCACGTTCGAAGGCCTCCGGGCTCTCGACGTGCTGCTGGCTCATGCTCCCCTGCATCTGGCGGACCGACTCGTACTCGTGACTCTCCATCCACTCGAGGAGGTCCTTGCGCACCACCGCGAGGCGGTCGATCCCGTGCCGCATCAGCACCGAGCACAGCTCGGCCACGCTCGCGCCGACCATCAGCACCTTGAGCACGTCCTCGTGGGAGTGGATGCCGCTGGTGGCGGCGAAGTCCGCCTTCACCCGTCCGTGGAGGATCGCGATCCAGCGGAGCGGCAAGCGCAGCGCCTGGGGCGTGGACAGCAGCACGTTGGGCTTGACCTCGAGGTGCTCGAGGTCGATGTCGGGCTGGTAGAAGCGGTTGAACAGCGTCAGCCCGTCCGCTCCGGCACCGGCGAGACGCAGCGCCACGTTCGCCAGGTTGCTGAAGAAAGGACTGATCTTGACCGCCAGCGGCACGCCGATCTCGGCGCGCACCGCGCGCACCACGTCGAGCAGCTCGTCCTCGACGCGGTCCGCGGTCTTCTCCACGTCGGTCGGGATCCCGTACAGGTTGAGCTCGACCGCGTCCGCGCCGGCGTCCTGCATCAGCCGGGCATATTGCGTCCACTTGCCGGGGTGGCTGCCGTTGAGGCTGGCGATCACCGGGATCGACACCGCCTTCTTCACCTGGCGGATGTGCTCCAGGTAGCCATCCGGGCCGATCGCGAAGCTCGACGGTTCGGGGAAGAAGCTCTGGGCCTCGGCGAACGAGTCGGTGCCGAACGACAGGTGATGGTGGAGCTCGGCGCGGTCCCGGCGGATCTGCTCCTCGAACAGCGAGCGCAGCACGACCGCGCCCGCCCCCATGTCCTCCATCTGCCGCACGTTGTCCACCTCGTCCGAGAGCGGCGAGGCCGAAGGCACGAGCGGGCTCGTGAGCGTGAGCCCGAGGTAGCGCGTCGTCAGGTCCATCTCGACTTCCTCCAGATCGATTCGGTGCGCGCGAGGCGCCGTCCTCACTTGGTTTCGCCGTCCCCGGCCTTGGGAGTCCCGTGCGGCTCGGCGAGCCGCTGGTAGGTCTGCCATTGGTGGTTGACGTCCTGCTGCACCTCGCGGAAGAGCCCGCGCGCCTCGCCGGGCCGTGTCGCGGCCAGCATCCGGAAGCGGTTCTCCATCTCGAGGTACTGCGACACCGGGATCTTGGGCGGCTTGCTGTCGAGCTGCAGCGGGTTGTCACCGCTCTCCGCGCGCTCGGGGTGATGCCGGTAGAGCAGCCAGTGGCCGCTCTCGACCGCCGCCTTCTGGTTGCGCATCCCGCGCTCCATCACGATGCCGTGCGCGATGCAGTGGCTGTACGCGATGATGAGCGACGGCCCCGGGTACGCCTCCGCCTCCAGGAACGCCTTGAGCGTGTGCTCGTCGCGCGCGCCCATCGCCACCTGCGCCACGTAGACGTTGCCGTAGGTCATCGCGATCCGCCCGAGGTCCTTCTTCGGTCCCGGCTTCCCGCCCGCAGCGAACTTGGCCACCGCGGCGCGCGGCGTCGCCTTCGACATCTGACCGCCGGTGTTCGAATACACCTCGGTGTCGAGGACGAGCACGTTGACGTCGGCACCGCTGGCCAGCACGTGGTCGAGGCCGCCGAAGCCGATGTCGTATGCCCACCCGTCTCCGCCGATGATCCAGACGCTCTTGCGCACCAGCATGTCGGCGAGGCCCTCGAGGCGTCGGGCCTCGGGCCGGCTCGACCCCGCGAGCTTGCTCTTCAGCGCCGCGACCCGCGCGCGCTGCTCGAAGATGCCGGCCTCGGTCCGCTGGTCCGCTCCGACGAGCCCCTCCACGAGGTCGTCACCGAGCTCGCCGTGGAGCGCCCGCACCAGCTCGTGCGCCATCTCGTGCTGCTTGTCGATCGCGAGCCGCATCCCCATGCCGAACTCGGCGTTGTCCTCGAAGAGCGAGTTCGACCACGCCGGACCGCGGCCGTCGGCGTTCTGCGACCACGGCGTGGTG
>CAYMQR010000242.1:0-7728 GCA_964392195.1 uncultured bacterium
GACGCCGCGGTGGGCCGCTCCCAGTCCACCCACACCCGCGCGTGGCCGAAGCCCGCGGCGCGGATGCGGTCGAGGTCGCGCGCGATGCGCTCGCGCGGCGCGCCGCCGAGGCCGTAGTAAGAAAACGCCGGCGTGAACGTACCGCGCGTGAACTGCTTGGCGAGCGGCGGCACCGGCGGCGCGTTCGCCGGCCGCGACGGGCCGGGCACGGGTCCGGGCGGCGGGATGGGTGCGGCGTCGTCGCCGACGTCTGGCGGTGGCGGCGGCGCGCCGGTGCTGGCCTCGGCGCGGAGCCGCAGCTCCTGCACAGCAGTGCCGTCGGTGACGGTGAGCGGCCACGCCCAGACCTCGCGGCCATCCGTGCCGTGGACGTCGAGCGCGTAATCACCGGGTGCGAGGCCGCCCGGGACGTCGAAGAAGCCGGCGCCGCGCGGGTCCTTCGCGGTGAGGAGCTGGATCGACTTGCCGATGAGCGTGGCGGCACGGGCGTCGAGCGGACCCAGCACGCGGCCGTCGTGGGCGCGCGCGCCGACCAGCGCCGACCAGCCGCGCGCCTTGCCGAGCCGATACACGAACGCCTGGCCGGTGACCGGCTGGCCGGCGGCGTCGACCACGCGTCCGTACGCGCGCACCGGCCTCACACCCGCGGACGCGCTGGTCGCGATGTCGCGGAGCGCGCCGGTGTCCTCGGCGGTCAGATCGCCGGCGCGGATGCGAAGCGCGATCGCGAGCACCATCTCGACCTGCTCGGGCGGCGCCTTGGCGAGGTCGATCTCGAGCGGGCGCGTCTGCGCCGCCGCGCGCTGCAGCTCGGCCAGGCTCGCGCCGGGCAGCGCCGCGAGCAGCGCTGGCCAGTGCTCGGGTGCGAGCGGCGGGCGCGAGCCGCGCTCGACCTGGCTGATGAAGGCGTTCGAGAGCCCGAGCGCCTGGGCGAGCTCGCGCTGCGAGAGCCGCGCCGCCTTTCGCTGGGCGCGCAGGTACTTGCCGAACGGGCTCGTGGACGCGGGCATCGGCCCCTCCTCGTTTGCTTACAACCTGCTTCTCAAAAAGTGAGCAGATGCTATGTAATTTGCTCGCAAAGCGCTACGCAAATCTGCAACAAGCAGCTTTCAGCCGAGTGCGGATCGGCCGCGAAAAGCGGCATTTTGGGGCCTTGGAAGCCCCAAATGGGCTTCCAGGGGCCCCGTGGGCCGCTCCCGGCGTCCGGCGAGGCGCCCAGCGGGCGTTACGTCAGGGCTGGATCTCGATCGAGACCGCGAGGCGGGCGCGGCTCGGGTCGCCGTCGAAGTTGCAGATCGCGTCGGGCGAGGGATCGACGTGGACGCCGATCGTGAACGCGAAGGTGCCGGCGAGGGTCGGCGTGCCGGTGATGAACACCGAACGGCCGTCGGGGATCATCGTGGTGCCGGGCGGCAGCACGCCGTCGATGAACGAGAAGGAGTAGTCGAAGCCGTCGTCGTCGGGCTCGTTGTCGATGCTGGCGCGGAGCTCGGCCTGATAGACGCCGCCCACCGTGCCAACCGGCACGTCGACCACCTTGAGCTCGGCCGAGCGGTACGAGCTGGGGTTGGTGAGGCAGTTGACCACGTCGCCGCAGCCGGCGCCGGCGGCGAGCCCGGTGGCGGCCAGCACCAGCGAGACGACGACGGCGCCGCGAACCCGCCGCCTCATCCCGGGTAGCTCTCGAGGCCCTCGCCCTTGAACGCGGCGAGGATGCGGTCCTTGTCGCCCGAGCGCAGCGCGGTCACGAACGCGCGGTAGGCGCCGCCGGCGTTGTCGCCGAGCGCGTCCACCGGCAGCCGCTTGGCACCGTTCGCGTAATCGACCGCGAAGAGCCCGAAGCGCGGCTCGAAGCTCCCCCACTCGTAGTTGTCGGTGATCGTCCAGTGGCAGAAGGCCTTCACGTTCACGCCCTCGGAGATTGCCTTGAGCAGGCCGTAGAGGTGGCCGCGCAGGCCGTCGATGCGGCGCGCGCCGTCGAAGCGCGGGGCGCCCTGCGCCGTCTTGCCGCGGATGCCGAAGCCGTTCTCGAGCACCATCAGCGGCAGCCCGTGGTTGGGCGCCGAGTAGGCGTGCAGGAAGTCGCAGAAGCTCGCCGGATTGCTGGTCCAGTCCCACGGCTGCATGCGAATCCCGAGACCACCTTTCGTCTTCAGGTAGTTCGAGGTGTACGGGTCGTAGTAGTCGAACGACACCGCGTCGAGGAGCCGCGACTCCTGGTAGTCCTCGAACACCGCGTGCAGGACGCGCGGCATGGTCACCGGGTTGAGGCGCTTCCACACGTAGGCGTCGATCGCCTTGTCGGCGACGCGGCGCAGCGGGTCCAGATCACGCGGCTGGCGGGTCTTCTCGACGCGCTCGGTGAAGCGCGCGCGGCACTCGGCGAGGTACGGCCGCACCTGCTCCTTCTTGAGGCCGAGGGTGCGCGAGACCATCAGGTCCTGCGCCATCTTGTCGATCGAGTAGATGCGCGACGCCCACGAGTTGAACGTGACCGTGGGCCGCTCCCAGCGCTTGCCCGCGTAGAGCGCGTGGATGCCGCGGTACGCGAGGATGTGGCCGATCAGGATGTTCTCGTAGGCGAGCCGCGCCGCCGCGAGCTGCGCGCGGGTGGCCTGCGTCGGGAACATGCGGAACAGGTACGTCGCCGACGCCAGCATGAACGGCTCGTTGAGCGTCACCCAGTACTTGATGGGCGGCTGGCCGTGCTTGTCGACGAGGCGGTTGTTGATGCTCTCGATGGTGAAGTTCACGTACGGGCCGAACAGGTCCTCGACCTTCGGCCCCTCGAGCCAGAAGTCCGGCCCGACCCACAGCGGCGTGGTGAAGTGGAGCAGCGTGACGATCGGCTCGAGACCGCGCTTGCGCGCCTCGAGGATGATCGTCACGTAGTCGTCGAAGGCCTTCTCGTCGAAGTCGGGCGGGTCGGTGAAGCGGCGGGTGGGGTCGGTGCATGGCTGGACGCGCGCCCACTCGATCCCCATGCGGAACGCGTTGAGGCCCATCCACTGCGCGCGGTCGAAGTCGCCGGGGTACTGGTTCCAGAAGTCCGACGCCTTGCCGGTGACGTCGCGGCCGTTCTGGCCTTCCCAGCCGTACCAGTTGTTCTTGAGGTCGTTCGGGCCGTTGAAGCCGCCCTCGGCCTGGTAGCCGGCGGTGGCGACGCCCCACAGGAAGTCGGGCGGGACGTTCACCTTGCGCACCACGTCGGCGAGCTGGTCGGGCGTGTAGGGCAGCGTCAGCGCCATCGATCTCTCCTCAAAATGGGCCTATTTCGCGAACCCACCGGGATACCCGCCCGCGGGACGCCGGTGCAAGCGCGCGGATCGGGCGGGTCGGGGCCGAGAGCTCAGCGCCCGCCGCGGCGGGCGCGGATCTCCTCGGCGTCGTAGGTCGTGACCTCGAAGGGATTGCCCCACGGGTCGCAGAAGTAGATCGAGAAGCTCTCGCCGTGGTCGACGACGTCGCGCGCCGTCACCGCAGCACCGTGGCGATCGACGAGCGCCAGCCGCTCGATCCCGGCCACGAACTCGAGGAAGTCCTCGCTCGCCGCGCGCAGCGCGATCACGCGGCGCTTCTCGCCGCCGGTGGGCGCGGCGCCCTCGAAGAGCGCCACCCCGCTCTTGCCGCCGTCGCCGGACACCGTGAGCGGGCCGCCGTCGACGGCCCAGTGGGCGTGCTCGACCACCACCGCGAGCCCCAGGACGTCGCGGTACCAGGCCGCGGCGCGGGCCCGATCGGGGACGAACACGTGGACGTGGTCCAGCTCGGCGCCGCGCAGCGCGCCCTCGCTCGCTTCGCTCATGATGTCGGCCTCGGTGCTCAGGTGGGGACGGGTCGAGCCACCATACCGCGCAGCAGGTGGCGGCCGAGCTGGCGCAGCGCGCGGCCGAGGTGCTCGCCCACCTGCGCGTTCCCCACCTGCGCGGAGCGCACGCCGTAGAGCGTGAGGATCACCACGTCGGGGAGCACCAGCGCGCGATAGAGCCGGGTGCGCACCAGCCACTCGACGAGCGCCGGCGGCAGCCACGGTAGCAGCACCATGAGCGCGTAGAACGGCCGGTAGAAGCGGCGCTTGGCGGCGGGCATCGCGAGGCGGCCGTTCATGAGGTGGATTCCCTCGCCATGGGCGAGGCGCTCGACCTCGGGGCGGGTGAGGTCGCCGCTCTCGATGGCGCGCTCGGCGAGCGGCAGGCCGGCGAAGTGCTGGATCGAGAAGCACGTGATCTGCGCCGGGCGCATGCGGTTGTAGAGCAGCAGCGCCTCTTCCTGCGCCTCGCGGGTGTCGCCGGGGATGCCGAAGATGTGGTCGGGGTGGAGCGGCAGCGCGGCCTCGCGGCACAGCCGGCCCACCTCCTCGAGCTCGCGGTTCTTCTCGCGGCGGCCGAGGCGGCGGCGCTCGGCCTCGCTACCGGTCTGGACGCCGAGCTCGAGCTTGTAGCAGCCGGCGTCGGCGAGCAGCCGCACCGACTCGGCGTCGAGGAACGCCGGATAGGTGACCGCCTTGAAGGGCAGCCCGACCTCGCGCGGGTAGCGCGCCGCGAACTCGCGCAGCCACGCGCGGTCGTTGCCGAACACGTCGTCCTCGAAGAGCACGCGCTCGATCGGGTGGCGGGCGCGGAAATGCGTGATCTCGCGCAGGATCGTCGACACGCCGCGGCGCCGGATGGGGTTGTCCCTGGCGTCGTAGAGGCGGTGGTAGTGGCTCGCGCAGCAGAACGTACAGCGGTACGGACAGCCGCGCGTCGAGAGCGTCTGGAAGGCGCGCGCGAAGCTCGCGTCGAGCCCGTAGAAGAGGTCCTTGTCGGGCAGCGGCAGCGCGTCGAGGTCGCGGATGTACGGGCGCACCGGGTTCGACCACACGCCGCCCTCGGCGTCGCGGCCCCACACGTTGGGGATCGCGCGCGGCGAGGCGCCCGCGCCGAGCGCCTCGACGAGGTCGAGGAGCGCGCCCTCGCCCTCGCCCACCACGACGTGGTCGACGGCGGGCTCGCTCATCACCGCCTGGGGCGAGAGCGTGGGGTGGATGCCGCCGAACACCACCGGCAACGCGGGCGCGCGCGCCTTGAGCCGCGTCGCGCGCTCGCGCCCCCACGGGTAGTTGATCGAGAACACGCTGAAGCCGACCACGTCCGGGCGGGTGGCGAGGACGCGCTCGGCGAACCCGTCGGGGTCGTCGAACAGCGACTTCAGGCGGTGCTCGTGGAAGAGCAGCTTGTCGTCGAAGAGCGCGGGGTCGAAGGCGAGCGCGACGTCGTGGCCGTGGGCCTTCAGATACGCCGAGAGCGCCTCGACGCCCTGGTTCTCGAAGCCCATGCAAGCCAGCGTGACGCGCATTCCCCGCACCTCGCGCCGAAGCTACCGACGCGCCGGAGGCGTCGTCAAACCCGCGGTCGCCGCGGCGCGCGCGGCCGCACCGGGCCGTCTGGACGGCCCTCCGGCACGCGGCGTAGTCTCCGCCCGATGGCGCGGGCGGCGGCGATCTCCACCTCGAAGGCGGCGCCCGCGCCGCGCCCGACCCGTGCGCTCGTGACCCGGACCCGCAAGGCCTACACCATCGGCGACTTCACCGTGGAAGGCCGGCCGCTCGGCAAGGGCGGCTACGCGTTCGTCCACAAGGTGGTGTCGAGGCGCGGCGCCGCCTACGCGGTGAAGGAGCTGCGCCACGCGATGCGCGACCACCGCGACGCGGTGCGCCGCTTCCAGCGCGAGTTCCAGGTCACCTCGAGCCTCGCCCACCCGAACATCGTGAAGATGCACGAGTGCTTCGAGGCGAACGGCACCTGGAACATCCGCATGGAGCTGGTCGAGGGCGCGAGCCTCGAGGAGCTCCTTCGCGGCGGCGAGCGCTTCGAGGCGGCGCACGCGGCGGCGCTCGCGCTGCCGCTGCTCTCCGCGCTCGACTTCGCGCACCAGCACGGCGCGGTGCACCGCGACGTGAAGCCGGGGAACATCCTGGTGTCGCGCGCCGGGCTCGCGAAGCTCACCGACTTCGGCATCGCGCGCGTCGAGGACGCGCAGGTCACCCGCGAGGGGCTCTTGCTCGGGACACCGTCCTACATGAGCCCCGAGCAGCTCGCCGGGCGGCGCGGCGCGGAGATCGACGGCCGCTCCGACCTCTACTCGCTGGCGGTGGTGATCTACGAGCTCGTCGCCAGGAAGCACCCCCACGGCCTCAAGCCCAAGAGCGACATCTACGACATCATCCGCGTCAAGAACGAGCAGGACGCGGCGCCGCTCACCGTGGAGGGCGCCGAGGAGCTGGCGCCGCTCCTGGCGAAGGCGCTCGCGCGCCGCCCCGAGGACCGCTTCGCGAGCGCCGGCGAGATGGCGGCGGCGCTCAAGCGCGTCGCGGCGAGCAAGCGCGCGCTCAAGGACGAGCTCGCGCGGCGCGTGGCGCGCGCGGCGCGGGCCAACGCGGCGCGCGGGCGGAGCAAGCGCGCTTCGACGCCCCGCGAGGCGCTCGCGGATGTCCTCGCCTCGGCCTCCTGGCGTCGCTATGCTGCCGTCGCCGTGGCCAGCGCCGCGGCGCTCGGCCTCGCCGCGGGGTTGTGGGCGTCGCGGCATCCCGACGCAGCGGCCCGCATCGAGGCCGCCGCCAAGCGAACCCTCGAGCACACCGTGATCCCGGTCCTGGAGCGCGCCCGGAGCGAGGCGGGAGGTCGGCGATGAGCGAGGCCAAGGACGGCGAGCGGCCGTCGACCACGCTCGCGACCGCGGTGCGCCTCAAGGCGATGCCCGAGTCGCGCGGCCCCGCCACGCCAGGCATCACGGTCATCAACGGCGCTCAGCTCGGCGTGCGCTTCGACCTCGACGACGCGCGGCGCAACTTCGTCGTCGGGCGCGAGCCCGCCTGCGAGATCTTCATCGACGACGACACCGTCTCGCGCCGCCACGCCAAGGTCTACGTGCAGAGCCAGGACGGCGCGCAGCTCGTGAAGATCGCCGACCTCGGCAGCACCAACGGGGTCTTCGTCAACGAGCACCGGATCACCGAGGCCACGCTCCAGCCCGGCGACAAGATCCACCTCGGCGACGTGATCCTGCGCTTCGAGTGGCTCGACCAGTACGACCGCAAGTTCCACGACCGCCTCGCCGAGAAGGTGCGGCAGGCGGCGGTCGACCCCACCACCGGCTTCCTCACCAAGCGTTTCTACCAGGACGAGCTGCCGCTCCTCACCAAGGAGTGGAGCGACGCGGGCGAGGGCTACGCGCTCATCCTCATCGACCTCGACGGCTTCAAGGAGGTCAACGACCGCTTCGGCCATGCGGCCGGCGACCGGGTCCTGGCGCGGGTGGGTGCGCTCGCGCGCGCGCAGGTGCGCACCAACGACATCGCGATCCGCTTCGGCGGCGACGAGCTGCTGGTGGTGCTGCCGCGCGCCGGCGAGGAGGACGCGGTGCAGGTGGCGACGCGCATCCGCGACGGCGTGCGGCGCGACCGCTGGGACGAGATCCACCCGGCGATCGTGGTGCGCGTGAGCCAGGGCGTGGCCGCGTGGCGCACCGCCGCCGACGACATCGAGGTGGTGTTCCGGCGCGCCGACCGCGCGCTCTACCGCGCCAAGCAGGCCGGCCGCGACCGCGTCGACGTGGCGGAAGACTCGCGCGTGCTCTTGCGTTGACGGGGGGCTGTTCCAGCCCCCCGCCCGCCCGAAGTGAATTCCCGCGGGGCCCCCCCCCGACACACTCGCATGGCGCGTGGGGGCGCGCTGCGACACGCCGCAC
>CAYMQR010000243.1:0-7721 GCA_964392195.1 uncultured bacterium
GGGCCTTGGGATCGGTCACCCCGCCCGGGGGGGGGCGGGGGCCCGGGGCCGGCCGGGGCGGGCGGCCGGGGGCCCCCCGCGGGCTGTCTGATCCGGTGGCGCTCGGCGTCGCGGGGCTGTCTCTCGTGGTGCTGCTGGCCGTGGTGATGGCGCGCGACGCCCTCCTGGTCGGCCACGTGCTGCCCCGGATCGGACCGCTGCTGGGCGGATCGCTGCGCGCGGACTCGATCCACCTCGGCCTCTTTCCCGTCGAGCTGCAGGCCACCGGCATCCACCTCGAGATCCCGCAGATCAAGGGCCCGATCCGCGCCCGCTCGCTGACCGCCGCGCCGCTCTCCGGGCACGTGCGGGTCGACGGGCTGGAGGTGAGCCGGGCCGACGGCGGCGACCGCGCGCCGGTGCTGACGGTGAAGTCGGTCGAGGGCAAGGTCGAGCTCGGCAAGGTGATCGCCGCGCCCTACCCCGTGGACGACGTGCTCATCGAGGAGCCGGTGTTCCGCGCGCGGCTCCTCGAGCCTGGCTGGACCAACATCCAGGCGCTGCTCGGCATGCAGAAGCCCAACCCGGCCAAGCTGCCGACGCTGCCGCCGCCCGCGGTGCCAGCCACGTCCGCGGCCGCCGGCGGCGCGCCGGGCACCCCGCCACAGGCGCTCTTCTATCTTCGCCACGCCCGCATCGAGCGCGGCACGCTGGTCTACGACGATCCGCTCTCGGACGCCGTCAACCCGGTCCACCTCTCGGTCACCGACCTCACCGCCGACGTCCGCGACTTCCAGTACCTCGGCGCGCCCTACGGCAACCCGCTCACCGACGTGCGCATCGACGGCCGCGTCGCCCAGCCCCGGCAGCCCGGCTGGCTGCACGTGCGCGCGTGGGGCGAGCCGTGGCGCGACGCGCCCACGGTCTCGATCCTCGCCGCGATCACCGGCTTCGACGTGCGCACCATCGACCCCTACACCGCCGGCAGCGGCGGCGCCGCGCTGGGCGGCAACTGGATCCACGTGCTGCTCGACGTGAAGGCGACCAACGCCCGGATCCGGACCGGCGTCGTGAGCGTCACCGTCGCCGAGAGCGGCACCGAGATGACGGCGCCCTTCACCGGCGACCTGTTCCGCCCCACGATCGACAAGAACAGCGCGCTCGTGTCGGCCTTCCAGCTCCCGCTCGGCCACCTCCTCAAGCTCGGCAACGTGAGCCTCGACGTGGCGGGGCAGCTCGCGATCGCCGGGCTCGAGAGCGTGCTTCGCCTCGGCCAGGGCGCCGCCGACGCCGGTGCCGCGGTGGGCTCGGGCGCGCCGCCCGCGGCGGCCGGCCAGGGCGGCCAGGCCTCCGGCGAAGGCGACGACTTCTTGTCGAGCCTCGGGCGCGGCATCTCCGCCTTCGGCTCGGGCGTGGCGAACGCCGCCAAGCGGCTCTTCCAGGGCGGCGAGGCGGGAGTGGACTCGGTCGGGGGCTACGGCAGGCCCGAGCGCCCGATGGCCGAGATCCTCGCCGAGTTCGAGCCTCGCCACCGCGAGACCGAGCGGGTGTTCCTGCGCGAGCGAATCCACGCCGCGCAGCGCCTCGATCCGGCGCGGGTCGCCGACCTCGAGGCCGAGCTCGCCGCGCTCGGACCGAGCCCGGTCGCGGCACCCCACGGGCAGCCCGGCGCCGCGGCCCCGTCCACCTCGCTCGGCACCGGCGTGGCCGCCGGCGACGCCCACCCCACGGACTACGTCGAATGAAGCTCGACCGCGTGGTGCTCGCGCCCAAGCTCACGGCGCTCGAATACGACACCCATCGCTACAACCGCACCCAGGCGGAGATGCTCGACATCTACCGCAGCCGCAACGTCGGCGCGGATCGCATCCTGGCGAGCCACGAGCGCCAGAAGGCGTGCCTGGCGGCGGTCCGCCGGCTGTTCCCGAAGGCGCAGGTGGTGCACCGCAACATGCTGTCGAAGGAGGCGACCGGCGGCGCCGACCTGGTGATCGCGCTCGGCGGCGACAACCACTTCACCTACGTCGCCCACTACGCCGAGGCGCCGATCCTGGGCCTCAACTCCGACCCGGTCGGCAGCGAGGGAGTGCTGCTCGGCTTCTCCAGCACCGGCCTCGACGGGCTGGTCCGCGCGCTCGAGAGCGACGCCGTCGACATCGAGGAGTGGCCGCGCATCCGCACCACCCTCGACGGCCGCGTCATCGAGCCCGCCATCACCGAGTGCTTCTTCGGCGAGCGCGAGTCCGCGTTCGCGAGCTACAACCTGCTGACGCTCGGCGGCCGCGAGACCACCCACCGCGGCTCGGGCACGCTGGTGGTGAACGGCGCCGGCTCGACCGGCTGGTACCTGAGCGCCTCGCGCTACCTGGGCGGGCTGCCGTTCGCGCGTGCCGAGCGCGCGCTGCGGGTGCTGGCCCGCGAGCCTTCGCCGCACGCCAAGCACAACCGCATCACCGAGCTCACGGTGCGCGACGGCGAGGTGGCGCGGATCGTGTCCAACAACGACACCCACGGCGTGGTGGCGTGCGACAGCCTCGCCGAGTTCCGCTACGACTTCCCGCCCGGCTCGGTCGCCGAGGTCACCCTGGACACCGCCGTCACCCGGGTGGTGTGGCCGAAGGCGAGCTGAGCGGGTTTTCTCGGGGGGCTGTTCCAGCCCCCCCGTCCGGCGCGGCGCCGCCACCGGGAATCTCCCCCTTCGTCACGCTGGCGTCACGTGATAGACACCGACGCAGCCCACCCTCCGCTGCGCCATGTCCACACTCTCCCGCTGGATCCTGATCGTCGACGACGAAGCCGACCTGGTCCGCACTCTCGAGTACACCCTCGAGCGCGAGGGCTTCGAGACGCGCAGCGCCCGTAACGGCAAGGCCGCGCTCGAGCTGCTCGCGCGCGAGCCCGCCGCCGACCTGGTGCTCCTCGACCTGATGCTGCCCGACATGTCGGGCACCGAGGTCTGCCGCAAGCTCCGCCAGGACCCGCGCACCCGCAAGGTGCCGGTCATCATGCTCACCGCCAAGACCGACGAGATCGACCGCGTGGTCGGCTTCGAGGTGGGCGCCGACGACTACGTCGCGAAGCCGTTCAGCCTGCGCGAGCTGATGCTGCGCGTGCGCGCGGTGCTGCGCCGCGCCAACCCCGACGACGGCGCTGGCGACGACGAGGAGGAAGAGGAGCTGCGTTTCGGCATCCTGCGCGTCGACGTGCCCGGCCACCGCGCCTGGGTCGACGAGGCGGAGATCGCCCTCACCGCCCTCGAGTTCCGGCTGCTGGTGACGCTGCTCACCCGCAAGGGACGCGTCCAGACCCGCGACCGCCTCCTCGACGACGTGTGGGGCATCCAGGCGGACGTGACGACCCGCACCGTCGACACCCACATCAAGCGGCTGCGGGAGAAGCTCGGCGCCGCCGGCGACTACGTCGAGACCCTGCGCGGCGTCGGCTACCGGTTCAAGGCCGAGGCCGGCGCCTGAAATGCGCGGCATTTCAGGTGCCGAGATGTCTCACGGGGGGCTGTTCCAGCCCCCCGCCCCGCCCGGAGGGCGCGGCTCCGTCGGCGCCGCCGATCGAGACGCTTCCCGCCGACGGAGCGGCGAGCTCCATGCTGCGCTCGTGCGGTCGCGCCGCGACCGGCCGCGCGGCGATTCCAGTCGTGGAACGATCCGCGATCACTGGACCGCCTGGAGCGCGGCCGCTCCGTCGGCCGCCAGCCCACCGGCTCCGATGCTGACCCACTTCCGCCCATGAAGCTCGGCATCCGCGGCAAGCTGTTCCTGGTCTCGGTCTCGCTCATCGCCCTGGTGGTGCTGGCGAGCGGGCTGGTGCTCGAGCGCGAGCTGGCGGGCTGGCTCGAGAGCCGCCTCCAGACAGAGCTCAAGCGGCTCGCCACCCAGGCGAGCGTCGCGATCGACGAGAGCCACCGTCCCGACACCATCGACGGTCTCGATCCGATCGCCGACCGGCTCGGGGCCGCGATCGTCGCGCGCGTCACGATCGTCGACCGCGGCGGCGCCGTGCTGGGCGACTCGGACCTCACCCCCGAGCAGATCGCCGACGTCGAGAACCACGCCAACCGCCCCGAGCTGCGCGCCGCCGCCGACACCGGCTTCGGCTCGGCGCGCCGCTACAGCGCCACGATCCACACCGACCTGCTCTACGTCGCCGTCCCGTACCGCGACGGGGCGGGCCTGGTGCGCGTGGCCCTCCCACTCCACGACGTCGCGGAGGTCGTGCGCCGGCTGCGCTGGCTGCTGGTCGTCGCCGGCGCCGTGGGCCTCGGCACGGCGGTGGCGATGAGCGCCCTGGCCTCGCACTGGTCGACGCGCACGGTGCGGGAGCTGGTCGAGAGCGCGGGCGCGATCGCCGCCGGCCAGCCGGGCACGCGGGTCTCGGTCGCCACCGGCGACGAGCTGAGCGGGCTCGGCGGCTCGCTCAACCGCCTCGCCGAGCGCCTCGAGCGCACCCTCGCCGACCTCGCCGACGAGCGCGATCGGGTCGAGAGCGTGCTCGAGGGCATGAACGAGCCGGTCCTCGCCCTCGACGCCGACGGCCGAGTGACCCTCGCCAACCGCGCCGCCCTCGAGCTCACCGGTCAGCAGCGAGCGCCGGCGGGCCGACCGCTGATCGAGGTGCTGCGAGTCCCCGCCCTCGACGACGTGGTGAGCGCCGCGCGGCGCGGCGCGGGCCCGGGGACGGTCGAGTTCCAGCTCGCCGGCGAGCGGCCGCGGGTGATCCTCGCCCACGTCACGCCCCGGCGCGGCGCCGGCTGTGTCGTGGTGCTGCACGACGTCACCGAGTTCCGGCGCCTCGAGAAGGTGCGCTCGGACTTCGTCGCCAACGTGTCGCACGAGCTGCGTACGCCGGTGGCGACGATCCTCGCCAACGCCGAGACCCTCGCGGGCGGCGCTCTCGACGACCGCGAGCGCGCACCCGAGTTCCTCGAGGCGATGGTCCGCAGCGCCACCCGCCTCGGCCGCATCATCGACGACCTCCTCGACCTGTCCAGGATCGAGGCCGGCGCTTATCCGCTGGAGCCCGAGCAGCTCGACGAGGCGCAGGCCGCGCGCGGCGCGATCCGGCTGCTCGCGGAGCGCGCACGCGCCAAGGGCGTCGAGGTGCGCTGGGCCGAGCCGGGCGAGCCCGTGCCGCCGGCGTGGGCCGATCCCCACGCCCTCGAGGACGTCCTCGGCAACCTCCTCGACAACGCGGTCAAGTACACGCCCGAGGGCGGCCACGTCACGGTCACCGCGCGCCGCGCCGGCGCCGACGTGCGCGTCGAGGTCGCCGACGACGGCCCCGGCATCCCGCCGCACCAGCGGCTGCGGGTGTTCGAGCGCTTCTACCGGGTGGACGCGGGGCGATCGCGCGAGATGGGCGGCACCGGGCTCGGGCTCTCCATCGTGAAGCACCTCGTCGAGGCCATGGGCGGCCGCGCCGGCGTCGAGGCGGTGGAGCCGCACGGCTCGTGCTTCTGGATCACGCTGCCGACGAACCGGACGCCGCTCAGGGCTCGCTAGAAACCCGCAGCGACCGATTCGATACGCACCCGTATCGTTGACAAGGTTTTCGGCGCCGTCACGGTGGCGTCACAGTCCTCCAATAGCTTTCCGTGCATCCAAGGACATCGCAGTCGGGAGACGCGCCGGGCGGAGAAGCCGGCGAAAGGGGGAGGACCACGTGATGCGACGATTCATCGGCTGTTTCCTGGTGGTCGCGGCGTGCGCGATCGGCCTGGCGAGCACCGCCAAGGCGACCGACACGACCCGCGAGCTCATCAACCTGTTGCGCGTGAAGGGCGACATCACCGAGGAGCAATACCAGGCGCTGCTCTCGCAGCTCGAAGAGGACGAGAAGGCGAAGGCCAAGACCGGCGCGGCGAAGACCTGGCCCGACTGGCTCGACCGCTTCAGCCTGTTCGGCGACCTGCGGGTGCGCGGCGAGGGCTTCTTCCAGAACGACGTCACCGCGCGCGACCGCTTCCGCATCCGCGCCCGTCTCGGCGTGACCGCCAAGGCGAGTGACGAGCTCGACGGCACGCTGCGGATCGTGACCGGCGATCCAGGGGACCCGATCTCGACCAACCAGACGATGTCCGAGCTGTTCGCCAAGAAGCCGTTCAGCCTCGACTGGGCCTACCTGAACGTGAAGCCGTGGAGCACGTTCGGCTGGGAGCGGCCCTACCTCACGATCGTGGCCGGGAAGATGCCGCTCAACGGGATCACCATCCTCTCCGGCAACAAGGAGAAGAAGATCGCCGACCGCAAGTTCGACCCGGCGTGGCGCCCCGCGGCGATCATGGGCTCGGAGCTGGTGTTCGACGACGACCTGGCGCCCGAGGGCTTCAGCCAGCACGTCGCGGCGTTCGAGGCGACCTCCGGCCTGATCCGCAAGTTCGGCATCACCACCAACCAGTGGAGCGTGAAGGAGCTCTCGAGCGGCGCCGACGCGTGGGTCTTCAGCGGCCAGGGCGTGACCGACCTCGCGGTCACCTCCGGGGTCAAGGTGACCTTCGGCCTCGCGGATTACTACGTCTCGGGCGCGAACCGGATCGCCACCGAGGCCAACACCAGCAGCTCGATCTTCATCACCAACGACGTGGTGCTGAAGGACGGCACCAAGGCCGGCGGCACCCAGGTGAAGCCGAAGGCCGAGAACCCGATCGCGCGCTTCACCGGCGGGTTCAACATGATCAACCCGAGCCTCCAGGTCGCCATCGACACCGGCATGCCGAGCTGGCCGGTCGGCGTCATGGCCGACTACGTCGTCAACACCGAGGCCAACGGCGACGACGACTCGGGCTGGGCGCTCGGCGCGGGCATCGGCCAGACCAAGGAGGCGGGCGACTTCGCCTTCTCCGCCGCCTACGAGTATCTCGAGACCAACGCGGTCGTGTCGGCGTGGTCGGGCAGCGACATGGGCAAGGGCGGCACCAACGTGAAGGGTCCGTACGTCAAGATCGAGTGGATGCCGCTCAAGGGCCTCAACCTCAGCGGCAAGAACTACTTCGTGACCTACATCGATCCGCCGGCGGGCAAGGCCAACCCCACCCTCAACCGGCTGCAGGTGGACGCCCAGTACAAGTTCTGATCGCTCGCGGCCGTGCCGCGTGGCGGCCGCTCACCCGCGACGGGTGGGCGGCCGTCCGTTTCGACCGGGCGCCAGGGGCGCGCCGACGACCGCGCCCCCGGGCGCCCGACCGAAGCGACTGCGACAATCCCGCACCCGCCCCCACACGACCCTCACCATGACCGTCGAACCCCGCACCTCGAGCGTGCTTCCGCCCCGTCCAGCGGCGAACCCGCCCACCGCGCCGGGTGCCGACGCCGCGACCGCCATCAAGATCTCGGCGCGCAAGGTCTCGGCGTGGTTCGGCGAACGCCAGATCCTCAAGTCGATCGACCTCGACATCCCCGAGCGGCGGGTGGCGGCGATCATCGGCCCGTCGGGGTGTGGCAAGTCGACCTTCGTGCGCTGCCTGAACCGCATGCACGAGCTGGTCGCGGGCGCGCGCCTCGAGGGCAAGATCACCCTCGACGGCCAGGACGTCTACGACCGCCACACGGACCCCGTCGATCTCCGCCGGCGGGTCGGCATGGTGTTCCAGAAGCCCAACCCGTTCCCGACCATGTCGGTGCGCGACAACGTGCTCGCGGGGCTCAAGCTCACCAACCGGCTCGACGCCAAGCAGGGCGCCGAGATCGTCGAGCGGGCGCTGCGCCAGGCGGCGCTGTGGGACGAGGTCA
>CAYMQR010000244.1:0-1877 GCA_964392195.1 uncultured bacterium
GTCTCGACGGTCACGCGTCCCGCCAGCGCGCGCAGCTCGGCGAGCGCCGCGGCGTCGAAGATCGGCTTGAGCCGATCGAGCTCCTCCTCCGGCGAGCCGCCCGCCTGGATGGCGCGCTCGAGCACGTCTTGCTCGCGCTCGGTCGGCAGGTAGCCGACGATCAGCTTGAACATGAAGCGGTCGAGCTGCGCCGCGGGCAGCGCGTAGGTGCCCTCGGACTCGATCGGGTTCTGAGTGGCGAGCGTGAAGAACGGCCACTCGAGCTGGAAGGTGGTGCGGTCGACGGTCACGCGCCGCTCCTGCATCACCTCGAGGAGCGCGGCGTGGGTCTTGGCCGGCGCGCGGTTGATCTCGTCGGCGAGCAGCACGTTGGTGAAGATCGGCCCGGCGTGGAAGTCGAACTCGCGCGTCTTCATGTTGAAGACGTGGCCGCCGGTGATGTCCGACGGCATCAGGTCGGGCGTGAACTGGATGCGGCTGAAGCGCGCGTCGATGAGCTTGCTCACGGCCTTCGCGAGCAGCGTCTTGCCGAGCCCCGGCACGCCCTCGATGAGCACGTGGCCGTCGGCGAGAAGGGCGGCGAGCACGCCGCGCACCGCCTCCTCCTGACCCACCACCACCCGCGCCAGCTCGCGCTCGAAGGTGTGGATGCGATCGGTGAAGTCCTGGATCGAGAGGGTGTCGATTTCCATCGGCTGGTGGCTCTCCGGGACGGGACGTCGGGGGATGGTCGTGGGCTGGCGCTCAGCGCCCGCGGCGGGCGTGCTCGGCGAGGAGGTGGTCGACGTAGGCGCGATCGCCGGTGCGCTCGAGCAGCTTGCCGTAGGCGCGCACGTGCTGCGTGAACGGCGCGCCCGGCTGGTCCTTGTCGGTGCGCGGGCGGCCGAAGATCGGCGCCTGGCTCGCGAGGTAGAGGAGCGCCGCGATCAGGAAGTGCAGGAACACCCAGCCGAGCGGCGGGCGGAACAGCACGTCGATCGGGCTCGGACCGCCGGGCGGCAGCCGCCCCCACGGCGACCAGATCCGCCCGCCCGCGTTCGCCGGCTCGTAGAAGGCGATCTTGCGGCGCTCGCCGAGCTGGTCGGCGAGGCGCGCGGCGAGCGTGCGGTGGACCGGATCGACGAGCGCGTAGTTGAGGAGGAACGAGCCGTTGTGGACGAGCACCACGCTCGAGTGCTCGCCCGCGGCGAGGGCGACCTGGCGCGCCAGCACCAGCGGGCGCCCCTCGGTGGCGAGCCATACCGCGTCGGTCGCCGCCGAGGTCTTGTCGCGCAGCTCACGCAGCGTCCTCGAGCCCGGCGCCTCGGGCGGCAGGCGCTGGCCGGTGGGGCCGATGTCGTGGATCTCGATCTCCACGTCGTCGGCGGTGGGGCCGTCGGGCTCGACCGGGATCGCGGCGCGCGGTTCGCGAGCCTCCTCCGCGCCGGGCACGCCGCCTTCGCCTTCCTGTCGCGGCGGGGCGGGTGGCTCCGGCGGCTCGACCGCGCTCGGGTGGCGCTTCGCGTAGACGCGCCCCGCGCCGCCGAGGTCGCGAGCGAACGGCGTCGCCGGATCGAGGTCGGCGGCGAGCTTCGGGGCGTCGAGCGAGTCCGCGAACGCGAACGGGTAGAGCGCCCAGCTCGTCGAGACGCGGCCCTTGGCCTGCTCGGTGAGGCGGGTGGTGGTCTTGGCCTGCAGCGCGCGCGCGCGCACCTCGAGCTCGCCTTCGCCGGCGGCGTGGAAGTGGCCGGCGAGGTCGTCCCACAGCGCCAGGTCGGCGTCGAAGTCGTTGGCGACGTAGACCAGCGTCCGGCCGGGGTGGCCCTCCACCCAGGTGGCGGCCTCCTCGACGCTGGTCCACGGCACGCCGTCGGGATCGCGCTCGAACCACACCACGA
>CAYMQR010000244.1:1977-7714 GCA_964392195.1 uncultured bacterium
CCGCCGTAGAACACCCGCTCGAACTCGCGGATCGCGGCGCGGAAGCTCTCGGGCGCCGGGGCGGGCGCGCGCAGCTCGGCGAGGTAGTGGTGGTTGGTGCGCCCGGGACCGAGGCGGATCGAGTGGCGGCGGTCGAGGACCAGGAGCTCGCCGTTGAAGAGGCACACCGTGGCGCGCGCGAAGTCGCCGGCGCGGGCGGCCTCCTCGGCGGCGCGCAGCCACGCGTCGGCATCGACGCCCAAGCTCGGGTCCTCGAACGGCAGCGCCTCGAGGGGGCGCGGCGGCTCGCTCGGGGCGACCGGCGGGCGCTCGAGGCGCGCGCGCCGCGCGGCGCGGATCACGTAGGTGAGGATCGAGAGCAGCACCGTGAGCGCGAGCGCGTCCAGGATCCACACCAGCCAGCGCCACTTCTCGGCCTTGGCGCTCGGGTCGTCGAGCTCGTGGGCGAGCCGTGTGAAGTTCGGTCCGTCGCTCGCGCCGTCGTACCAGTCGTAGCCGCCGTCGCTCAGGCTGCGCGCCACCTCGCGGCAGGCCTGCTCGGGAGTGCCGGGCTCGGAGGCCAGCGAGCGTGCCGGCGCCGCGCCCGCCACCCACGCGGCGAGGAGGACACACGCCCCGAGCGAGCACCGCGCGCTCACGGCGCGGCCTCCGCGGGTGCCCCGCCGGCGGCGCTGGTGTCGCCGTCGTTCGTCGTGGCGTCCGTCGCCACCGGGCGCGTGAGCCGCGGTGCCCCGGCGCGCGGTCCGCGGCGGCGCTCGAGGAGCGCCTCGATCGCGCGCGTCTCGAGGAACAGGTCCCAGCCTTCGTTGACGGTGCGCAGGTTCAGGTAGAAGAGGAACTTGGCAGTCGCGAAGTAGATCTGGACCGCGAGCACCGCGCCCACGAACGCGACGTCGCCGCCACTTCGCGGCCACCACTCGATGCTCTCGTTCGAGAAGATCATGCGCACGAACACCCAGGTGCTCATGACGCTCACCACCGCGACGGTGCCGAGGAAGAGGTGGTGGACGAGCTGCTCCTGGCACTGCGAGCCGAAGCGCCGCCGGAGGTGGCGCAGCCGGGTCCGGGCCGCGGCGCCGTCGAGGCGCTCGAGGAGCAGCACCTCGTCGGCGTGATAGCGGCCGAACCAGTCGAGGAGCACGCCACCCACCGTGAGCGCGAGCAGCGCGCGCCGCCCCACCAGGCCGATCACGATCGGCAGGTGGCGGCGCAGATCGGCGAGCACGCTCGCGAGCCGCACCCGCTCGCTGAACATCGCCTGGCCGCACGCGAGCAGCACCGGCGCGCGGATCACCACGTCCATCACCATGCAGCCCACGAACGCCACGTACCACGAGAGCGACGTGTAGGTGTTCGCGGCAGCGGCGACCACCAGCGTGGCCGGTATCACCACCAGCGCCGCGAGCGCGCCGAACAGCGCGCCGTTCCTCTTCAGGAACACGAACGCTAGGTCGAGCACCTCGGTGGGCGCTCGTTCGCGGATGCGCACGCGCGCGCGGTCGACGTTCACGGCGCGCGCCCCGCTTCGGCACCGCCGCGCCCGCCGAGCACCACCACGTACGCGACCAGCAGGGCGAGGGTGAGCAGGAACATCGGCAGCTTGTAGGCCACCGGATACGGCATCGGCGAGAAGAAGGCCTCGATCAGCGCCGCACCGAGCAGCAGCAGGCATGCGGTGGTGACGAGCGCCACCGAGTCGAGGGCGGCGCGCCGGAGCGAGGCGGCGCGCGACCAGCCGTCGGTCTTCACCAGCGAGAGCCCGAGCTTGAGCCCCGCCGCTCCGGCGAACGTGACCGCCGTGAGCTCGAAGGGCGCGTGGCCGACCACGAAAGACAGGAAGTTGTCGCTGTACGAGCCCGCCAGCATGTAGCCGAAGCTCGCGCCGATGGTGAGCGCGTTGGTGACGAGCGCGATCACGCTGCCGATCCCGAGGAAGATGCCGTAGGCGAAGCAGCGCAGCGCCACGGTCATGTTGTTCCGCACGTAGAAGCCCGACATGTAGAAGCTCTCGTCGAGGTTCCGCACCTCGCCGAGGCCGCTGTACATCGAGTCGAGGCTCGCCTTCATGTCGGGGCCGAGCACGACGTCGGTCCAGTCGGGCACCAGCGTCGCGAGCACGTAGGAGAGCAGCGACACGCCGAAGAACACCGCGAACGACACCCGCAGGTAGGGGTCGCGGTAGATCTTGCGCGGCGCGGTGACCAGCAGCGCCTCGCGCCAGCGGTGCCACTCGACCGACTCGAAGCGGTAGAGCAGCGCGTGGGTCCGGCTGACGAGCCCGTGCAGGTAGCGGACGGTGGTCTGCGGCTTGCCCTCGGCGATCGCCTGGCTCAGGTCGCGCGAGGTGGCGCGGTGGAGGCGGCAGAGCTCGGTCACCTCCTGGCCGCGGACCTTCCTGGCGCGCGACGGGTCGACGTGCGCGAGCAGCCGCTCGAGGCGCCGCCACACCGGCGCGCGGTCCCCCGCCGGGCGTGCGGCGTCGAGCGGCGCGATCGCGGGATCGGCGGGCGGCGCAGCGCGGCTCACGGTCCCGCTCCCCGCGCGGCGCGTGCGCTCGCTTCCTCGCCCGGCGGCCCCCAGATCGAGTGATGGAGCGCGGCCACCAGCAGGTCGGGCTCGGTGTCGCGCGGCAGGTCGGTACGCTCGGCGATCAGCTCGACGAGCGGCTGCGCGAGGGTGCGGCGCAGCGCGGGTGAGAGACGGTCGCGGCGGCGCGCGTAGAGGTCGACGGCGCTCTGCACCTCGCGCATCGCCTTGACGTCGTTGGGGATCCACCGCAGCAGCGGCGTCAGCGCCTCGGCCGGGTAGGGGAGCGGCGGCGGCGCGGCGGTGGTGTCCTCGCGCACCACGATGGTGCTCGCGGCGACGTCACCGAGGCGCTGGAAGTGGCGACCGGCGAGCATCAGCACGCCGCCCACCCCGTAAGCGAACGGGATCTGGTCAGCCGGCCGGAGCAGGTTGCGGATCAGGCTGCGCTGCCACGAGAGCGGCGTGCCGTTCGCCGAGATCACCCGCAGCGAGCACACCCGCTTGCCGGGAGACTGGCCGTCGAGGAGCACCTCGCAGGCGACGAAGTAGAAGTACTCGAGCAGGAACATCAGCACCAGCAGGAAGCCGACGCCGTAGCCCTGCAGCAGGCCGAGGGGGATCGAGACCACCACGATCACCACCAGCCGGATCATGGCGTCGATGAAGTAGGCCACCGCGCGCGCGGCGGGGCCGGCGAGGCGCAGCTCGAGCGGCACGCCCTCGGGCGTGACCACCGTGAAGAGCGTGTCGATGCGGTCGGCGCCGCGCGCGCCCGGCCGCTCGCCGCCGCGCTCGGCACGGACCGCGGCGCCGCGCGGGTGCGCCGGCGCTGCGTCGGGGGCCGGGGTGGCGCGGGGCGCGGTGGTCGGCACCGAGGGCTCGGGTCCCAGAGCGAGGAATCGCCCGCGCCAGGCGGGCGATTTCCGAGAGTACCATCGAAAATCCTTCGCCGCGGGAGGCCCCGCCAGGTCCCGGGCCAGCGAGCGCGAGACCGCCCGGGCGCGGCCGGTCAGCGCGTACCGGTCGGCGCCGAGCCTGCTAACGGCGGGCGCCGCTGGAGGCGTCGGCGCGCAGCAGGTGGCTCAGGAACGCGCGGGCACGCTCGGCGCGGGGCGCGCCGAAGAACTCCTCGGGCGGCGCGAGCTCGACCAGCTCGCCCTGGTCCATGAACGCGACCCGGTGCGCGACCGCGCGCGCGAAGCCCATCTCGTGGGTCACGACCACCATGGTGAGCCCCTCGCGGGCGAGCTCGGTCATGACGTCGAGCACCTCCTGGATCATCTCGGGGTCGAGCGCGGAGGTGGGCTCGTCGAAGAGCATGATCCTGGGCTGCATGCACAGGCTGCGCGCGATCGCCACGCGCTGTTGCTGGCCGCCGGAGAGCTGACCCGGATACTTCGCGGCGTGGTCGGCGAGGTGGACGCGATCGAGCAGCTCGAGCGCCTGGCGCTCGGCCTCGGTGCGCCCGAGCTTCCGCACCCGCACCGGCGCGAGCGTCAGGTTGTGGAGCACCGTGAGGTGCGGGAACAGGTTGAACTGCTGGAACACCATGCCCACCTCGGAGCGCACCGACTGGAGGTGGCGCACGTCGTCGTCGAGGGTGATGCCATCGACGACGATGGTGCCGCGGTCGTGCTCCTCGAGGCGGTTGAGGCAGCGGATGAAGGTGGACTTGCCGCTCCCCGAGGGCCCGCACACCACCACCGTCTCGCCACGGGCGACGTCGAGGGACACGCCGCGCAGCACGTGCTGGCGGCCGAACCACTTGTGCAGGTCGGTGACGCGGATGATCGGCGCTTCGGCGCGGGCGGGAGTGTCAGCCATGGGCGCGGGACCGCTCGATGCTCTGGCTCATCTTGGAGAGCGTGAAGCAGAACCCGAAGTAGAGGAGGCCGATGAAGGCGTAACCCTCGACCACCGCGCCCAGCCAGCGCGGGTCGCTCATCGCCAGCTTGGCGGCGTTGGTGAGGTCGAGGAGGCCGATCACCACCACGAGCGAGGTGTCCTTGAAGAGGCCGATCGCGGTGTTGACCAGCGGCGGCACCACCGCGCCGAGGGCCTGCGGCAGCACCACGTGGCGCATCGTGCCGGCGTAGCCGAGGCCGAGCGCCTGCGCCGCCTCTACCTGGCCGCGCGGCACGGTCTGGAGCCCGCCGCGGACCACCTCGGCCAGGTACGCCGCGGCGAAGAGCACGATCCCGGCCTGCGCGCGCACCAGCTTGTCGAGGTTCCAGCCGCTCGGCAGGAAGAGCGGGAACATCACCGACGCCATGAACAGCACGGTGACGAGCGGCACGCCCCGCACCAGCTCGACGTAGGTGGTGGCGAGCAGGCGCGGCACCGGAAGGCGCGAGGTCCGCGCGAGCGCGAGCGCGACGCCGAGCGGGAAGGCGAGCGCGAGCCCCACGGTCGCGAGCACCAGCGTGAGCGGGAGCCCGCCCCAGCGGCCGGTGTCCACGTGGGTGAGGCCCGCGACGCCGCCGCCGAGAAGCACGACGACGGCGGTCGCGCCCGCGAGCCACGCCCACGCCAGTCCCGGCCGGCGCAGCCGCGGCACGGCGGTGGCGCCGAAGAGCGCCACCACCAGCCCGGTGGCGAGGGCGGCGCGCCACTGTTCCTCGAAGGGGTACGTCCCGAACAGGATGAGGCGCGCCTTGTCGCGCACGAACGCCCAGCACGCGCCGCCGCGCGCGTGGCAGGCCTCGATGCCGTCGCCGCTCCAGGTGGCGTCGAGCACCGCCCAGCGCGCGAGCTTCCACGCCAGCCACGCGATCACCGCGGCGGTCGCCGCGCTCACCAGCGCGTCGGCGGGCGAACCGGCCAGCGCGGGCCGAGCGCGCCTCGCGGGCGCGCCGTCGCCACGGGCCGCGAGCGCGCTCATCGCGCCGCCACCCACGGTCGCGACCGCTCCCAGCCGTTCGCGAGCGCCGAGAGCGCCAGGCTGATCGAGAGGTAGGTCGCCATCACGATCGTGATCCCCTCCACCGCCTGACCGGTCTGGTTCATGGTGGTGTTGGCGATCGACACCAGCTCGGGATAGCCGACGGCCACTCCCAGCGAGCTGTTCTTGATCAGGTTGAGGTACTGGCTGGTGAGCGGCGGCACGATCAGCCGCAGCGCCTGCGGCAGCACCACGAGCCTCAGCGTGGCGAGGCGCCCGAGCCCGAGGGCCGCCGCCGCCTCGCTCTGGCCGCGCGGCACGGCGAGC
>CAYMQR010000245.1:0-7706 GCA_964392195.1 uncultured bacterium
CGCGGATGACCATGTCCTTGAGGCGCCCGGTGATCTTGCAGTAGCCGCGCTCGTCCATGGTGCCGAGGTCGCCGGTGTGCAGCCAGCCCTCGGCGTCGATCGCGGCGCGGGTGGCGTCGGGCTTGTCGAAGTACTCGTGCATCACCAGGTAGCCGCGGGTGCAGAGCTCGCCGATCTCGCCGGGCGGCACGACCTCGTGGGTCATCGGGTCGACGATCTTCACCTCGGTCGCCGGCAACGCGATGCCGACCGTCTCCGCCTTGTCCTCGGGCGAGTCGTCGAGGCGGACCTGGGTGATGACCGGCGAGGACTCGGTCTGGCCGTAGACGATGCTGAAGCGCACGCCGAGCGGCGACTCGATCGCGCGCACCAGCTCGGGCGCCACGCTCGCGCCGCCCGAGCACACCGTGGTGAGCGAGCTCAGGTCGCGCGTGCCGAAGCTCGGGTGCTCCATCATCGCGATGAGCATCGTGGGGACGCCCAGGAAGTGGGTGGCGCGCTCGCGCGCCGCCAGCTCGAGCGCGCGCACCGGGTCGAAGGCGGGCAGGAAAGCGTGGGTCGCGCCGACCTGGATCGGCCCGAGCGCGGAGAGGACACAGCCGGCGGTGTGGAAGAACGGCATCGCGTGCGCGAACACGTCGCCCGCGCCCGCGCCGAGCCGCTCCAGGGTGAGCCGCGCGTTGTTGGTGAGGCCGCGGTGGTGGAGCAGCGCGCCCTTGGGGAAGCCGGTGGTCCCCGACGTGTACTGGATCTGCGCGGCGGTCTCGGGCAGGACCGCCGGCAGCGCCGCCGTCGCCGGCGCCGCCGCGAGGAACTCCGCGAGCCCCTCGATCGCGATCACCTCGCGCAACTCGGGCAGCCCGCCGCGGACCTCGTCGACCAGCCGCGCCATCGGGTTGCCGCGGAAGCCCTCGACGTGGAAGAGCCCGGCGGAGCGCGACTGGCGCAGCACGTAGTCGAGCTCGCGCGCCTGGTACGCGGGGTTGATCGTCACCACCACCAGCCCCGCGAGCCCCGCGCCCAGCTCGAGGATCAGCCACTCGGGGAGGTTGGGCGCCCAGATCGCGATCCGCTCGCCCGGCGCGAAGCGCGCGAGCAGCGCGCGCGCCGCGCGCTCGGCGTCGGCGAGCAGCGAGGCGTAGGTCCAGCAGCGGCGCTCGCCCTCGGTGAGCCCCCACGCGACCAGCGCGGTGCGGTCCGGTGCCGTGCTCGCGGCGTCGCGGAGCACCGAGCCGACGGTGGTGTCGCGGATCGAGTCCGGGTTGTCGGCCGGCCAGTACGATCGGTCGAGCGCCATCCGTGATCCTCTCCGTGCGCGTGCTCGCCGCGGATCGGATCAGCGGCGAGATCGGCGGGTGGCGGGCTTCGGTCTGGAGGCGGCCTTGAGCCGGGCGGCGGTGCGCGCCTTGCTCGCGGCCTTCTTCGGAGCGCGTCCGGGTGCGGCCGTGCCGCTCACGGCGGGCTCGGGCTCGGCGTGGCGGCCGAGCCCGGTCAGCGAGCGGATGCGGCGGTTCACGTCGCCGAGCAGCCGCCCCGGCAGGCGCCGCAGGCTCACGCTCGACGCGAGCTTCTTGAGCTCGTCGAGGTCGGGCAGCACGCGCGGCGTGGGCAGGGCGCCGCGGACGGTGACCGGGATGGTGAAGATCGGCGGGCCCATGAGGCGCTCCACGCCGATCCAGTCGAGCAACGTGCCGTCGATCCGCACCGAGCCCTTGAGGTCGAGCTCGCCGGTCGCGAGGCTCATGTTGCCCGTGACGTGCACGGTCATGCCGAACGCCTCGATGTGACCCGCGGTGAGGTGGACGCGGCCGGCCTTGAGCTCGCCCTCGAAGAGCAGCCGCTCGAAGCGGGTGCCGAGCGCGTCGAGCTCGACCAGACGCTTGAACGGCGAGAGCACGCCGCTCACCATCCCCGGGATCAGGGGCGCCATCACCTCGCCGAGGAGCTGCACGGTGTGCAGCCGGCCCTTCTCGAGGCCGAGCCGGAACGTGCCGCGGCCGCCGGACTTCCAGCCGCGGCTCGACGGGAAGGTGACGTCGAGCTCGGCGTCGAGGACGCCCGAGACGATCGCCGGCAGCCCGGCGAGCTCGAGGAACGGGGCCGGGTCGGGCGCCTTGAGCGAACCGTTGATGCGGGTGGCCGGCTTGCCCGGTCCAGGGCCCTCGATGGCGCCGTGGAACGCGCCGCCAGCGGTGCGGAACGAGATCGGGTCGATCGATACCGCGCCGCGCTCGACGCGCAGGTCGCCGCCGATCGTGTCGACCGTCTTGCGGCGGAAGTGCACGCGCCTGAGGTCGAGGTGCACGGCCACGTCCGGCCAGAGCGACTTCTTGCGCGAGCCGCCCCGCCCGCCGTCGCTGCGGCGCGTGACGATCGCGCGCACCGGCTGCAGTCGATCGAGGAAGTCGTCGAGGTCGAGCGGGTCGGCGTGGACCTGCAGCGCGACCTTCATCGCGTGGTTGTGCGGCTCGACGGTGCCGTCGAAGGTCAGCCGCGAGCGTGGGAACGACACCACGAGGCCGGCGAGCCGGACCCCGGAGCGCTCGACGCGGAAGAGCCCGCCGCGGATGTCGCCGCGCAGCCCCGCGCGCCCGCCGATCGCGGGCTTGTCGGTGGCGCCGATCTCGAGGGCGGTGCCGCCGCCCACGATCGTCAGGCCGGGCGGGTCGAGCGTGAAGCGCAGGACCGGCCGGTCGTCGCCGCGCGCGCGGGTGGCCAGGACCCGCGCCCCGCGCTTGGCGTTCCCCGCGGCGCGGGCTCCGCTCTTGGCGCGGGTGCGGGGGCGGGCGCTCGGCATCGGGGCCCCGATGCTCAGCCGGCGGTGTTGCGCAGGATCAGCCCCGACATGGGTGGCAGCGTGACCGTGCCGGACAGCGTCTGCCAGTCGAGCGTTCCGGTCGCCGGCCACGCGCCGCCGCCGCTGGGGATCAGCTTCTCGCGCCGCGACGAGTCCACGGTGTAGGTGAGGCTACGCGTGTCCTCCGGGTTCACGAGCACGCGTCCACCGGTGAAGTCGCGCTGAAGCAGGCCGGAGGTGGTCGTCACGTAGGTTCCGGTGGGCGCGCCCAGGTCGAGGCCGTCCTCGGGCCATTGTTGCACGTCGCTGTCGACCTCGGGGCTGGAAAAGAAGTGCAGCGCGGTCTCGTTGGCGACCAGCAGGTAGCAGGCGAGCGAGAAGGTGCGCGTCTTGATGTCCGCCGGCGAGCCGTAGTCGAGCGCCACCGCGGTCTTGCCGCTCTGCACGATGCTCGCGAAGTCGGTGAGCTGCTGGAGCAGCCGCGGCTTGTCGAAGAGTCCCGCGCGCACCTTGTAGCTGAAGCCCTCGAAGAAGATCCCGTCGGCCACCGGCAAGAACTCGAGGCCGCGGAAGCCCGGCGTCTCCCAGCCGGCGTAGGTGTTGAGGATGACCGTCTTGCCGGGGTAATCGGTGCGCGCGGCGCCGAGCAGCGCGTAGAGCGCGTTGTAGTAGGCGCTCTCGTCGTAGCCGACCGGCGGCTCGGTGACGAGGTCCTCGAAGTCGGACGTGATGGTGGTGGTGTTGTCGAAGTAGATGCCGTCGTAATACGCCATCTGCGGGCCGAGCACGCTCTTCTGGATCGCCCACCACTTCGCGCGCTTCGTCGCGTCCTGGATGTTGATGTAGTACCAGCCGTTGGTGGTGTTGCGGACGTAGTTCCCGCTCGCGGCCTTGAGCAGCAGGTTCTGCGCGACCGCCTGCGCCCACTGCGGATCGCCCGACGGCGGCCGGGTCTCGGGACCGTGCACGCCGGCGATCTTCATGTAGTAGAGCGCGGTCAGGCCGGGATTCGCCTGGCGCAGCTCCTCGAGCTTGGTGGGCCCGACGCCGATGACGTGGAGGTCGTGCGAAGCGACGTAGTCCACCTGGGCCGTGTCGTCGCGCGAGTACGAGCCCTGGAACACGGTGCGCAGCCCGCCGCTGGGCGGCGCCGTGTCGCCGGTACCGCTGAGTCCCATGGCGAGGAAGTCGAGCTTGCTCGAGTCGCGCGCGCTGGCGGTGGCGTAGCGCAGCTGGATGGTGCCGTTCGAGGCGATGAACCGCGCCACGTCGGTCCCGATGCTGAGCTGGAGGAGCGTCCACACGCCGTTCTGGGTGACGGCGGAGTTGTCGCCCAGCACCGTCCACGTCTGGGTGCTGGTGTCGAGGAGCTCGAAGGTCCAGCGCTGCGTCGCGCCCGGCTGGCCGCGGTAGTTCGCGCCCACGTAGAGCGTGCCGATCGTGCTGCGGTCGATGCCGTCCGGGACCTCGAAGGTGAAGAGGCCTTGGTAGCCGGTGCTCGCCGGGTAGAAGGCGAGGTAGCGGCCCCAGTCGTTGGCGGTGCCGGACTGGTCGAGAGCGGAGAGCGCGGACAGCGGCTGGCCGTTGTCGCTACCGAGGACGGTCCTGAAGGTGCTGGCGAAGAGCGTGTTCAGCTGGCACGAGCTGGTGGCGCCCAGCACGAGGAGCGCGACCAGCATGGCGCTCGCTCGGGCCGGTGCCACGCGCCGTGCCACGGCGCGTGCGAAACCCATGATTCCCCCCTGCGCCCCGGCGGAGCGCGTCGCTCCCCGCCGAGGATTCCTGCTCGATCGCGCATGAACGCGGCGCTGGTGGTGCGGTCGTCCATGCGGGTCAGAACTTGTAGCCGATGCCGACGTAGTAGGTCTCGTCGTCCTTCCGGAAGCCAGCCTCCGGCTTGTTGTCGTATTCGAGGATCATGCCGACGTTGGCCTTCCAGCCGGCCGCGATGGCGGTGCTGAAGGCCGCCTCGTTGCGGAGCTGCCAGTCGTTGGTGGTCTCGAAGTTCGGGACGTAGATCAGGCTGTCGGTGAACTCGAGGTCGAGCGGCAGCGTGATGCGGGTGTCCGCGCCGAGTCGCCCGGCGACGTGATCCTCGTCGGGGTTGGTGCGGAAGTCGTTGCGCACCCACGCGGCGCCGAGCTCGCTCGAGAGGTCGATCCAGTCCTCCTCGAGGATGGTGACGCCGAGACCGGCCGACAGGATGGTATTGAGGTTGATGTCCTTGAAGCGGTCCTGCAGGAACTCGGCGCTGCCGTACGCGAACACCGGACCGGCGATCTCGTGGCGATACCGGCCCAGGGTGTACCAGTTGGCCTCGCTCACGGAGCTCTGGTTCTCGCCGTAGCGGAAGATCCCCTTGAGCTTGAGCTCGTTGATCTCGCTGGCGCGGATGGCCTCGCCCTGGAGCAGCGCCCCGACCGTGTCGGAGTTGCCGTTGGTGTTCCGGAACCCGACGTCGATCAGGCCCGACCACGCGGCGCCCAGCACCCGGATGTGGTGCACGTTCGCCGGATCGATCGTCACGGCCGCGCCGCTCGCGGGCTGGACCAGGAGAGCGCCGTTCGGACCCGGCGCCACCGTCCCTTCGATCGGCTCACCCTCCACGAGCGACACCTTGAGTGGCCGGTCGCACTTCAGCCCGGCGACCTCCTTCCAGTCCACCTGCAGTACGCCCGCGTAGGCGGTCTCGATCTCGAGGAGCTTCTTCGACACTTTCTTGAGGGTGCCGGTGATGGTGTCGCCGCTCTTCAGCGTCACGACCTCGTCGGCGCGGGCGGGACTCGCCACCGCGGCGAACAGAGCGCACGCGAGGAGCGCGCGCGCCACGGTTGCGATGCGTGCGCGGTGACGGGACGTCGTACGGTCGTTCATCGATCTCCCCCCGAAAAAAAACGCTGTGCGGCCCTCGAAGTCGCGCGCAACGCGCCGGCGCCGGCCAGGCATCCCGCGCGTGCGCACGATCCGTGCTCGACCCCATTCGACCCAGGAACAAACCATATATTGTGTTTCCGTGGCGAGGATACCCCAGCCGGTAGGGGGTCCGTGTCGCGTCTCGGTGCTAGCGTGCCTCGCAGGACCCCTGCCGCGCCACGCCGCATCGGCGCCGTTACCGTCCGGTGCCGCTCTAGAAGAGCGTATAGATGAACGGCGCGGACGCCTGCCCGACGACCACCACGAGTCCGAGGAGCAGCAACGTGCCGATCAGCGGCACCGGCCACCAAACGCGGTTCACCAGTGAATAGCGCGTGATCTCGCCGAGGAGGTTGGCGAGGTGACGGATGCGACGCATGACTCGGGTGTGCTCGATCGGGGCCGGGCCCAGCGACGGGCGCACCCTAGTGCGTACCGCCCGAGGTGTCCAGACAATCCAAGACGATCCGGACGGGCGCTGTAAGGGGCGGCCTGGCTGTGGCGGCTCAGGCGGGGGGGAAACCCGCCCGCTGTGGCGGTAAACGGGCTTCGACGAGCGAACGAACGGCACCTCGGTTGACGGCGACGATCGCCGCGACAGCCACCACTCCCACCCACTCGAGGCCCTGCAAGCCTCGGTGGTCGAGGGAGCCGACAAGCCAGAGCAGGAAGAAGGCGATCCCGGTCGCCCTGGCAATCGACGGCAGCCGCTGGGCGGGCTGCACCCACGCCAGCAGGAGAAGCAGGAGCGAGGACAGGCCGTAGCCGAGGGTCGCGACGCCGAAACCGATGAGCAGTGGGGCCGGGTCGCCCTCCGACACCATCATCACCCCGGTCCCAACGCAGATCGCCGAGCCCAGGAAGCTCGCGAGGGTCGAGGCCAGGATCCTCATGGAGCGGGTTCCGAGGCGCCCGGGTCAGGGCCCGCCCGCTGGCGCCTATCGCTTCGTGCCGCCGACACCGGGCGCGGCCGTGATCTGGCGCATCCACGCCGCGACCTGACGCTCGTCGAGGTCTTCCTCGGATTCGAGCTCCACGCCCCGCGTGGCCTTAGTCCGCGGCCCGGGTGTCGCGACCCTTGCCTCGCAAGGGCCGTGACACGACGGGCCGTCGGCTCGAGCCAGTAGTCAGGCCTCATCGGGCAAGCCGGTCTACTGTGGCTTCGAAGAAGCGGGATGAGCCGAGGCGTGGTCAACCGCGTAAACCCACCGGCCGCCCTCTCTTTTTGCGATTACCGAGAAGCGTCCAGACAGGGTCGCGGGATTACCCCCGGCCTTTGGCGAGAGGTTGATGGCGAAGTTGCCCCAGCCGACCGAAAGCTCGCCAGAGATTTGGTAGTGAGTGTCGGCCAAGGTGATGCCAGTAACGGTGTTTGCGGCCAGCAGCTCCGCATAAGATTTGCGGATGGCCTCTCGGCCTTTTGCTTCAGGGGCGTCGGGAAGCCACATCACGGCGTCCTCGGCGTAGACCGCCATGACGCTGTCGAGATCGTTAGCAGTAAGCGCCTTACGCCAGGCCTCATCGACGGCCTGGGCGCCCTCAGGTGCCGCCGATGCGATGGCCAACGAGGCGAAGGAAGAGAGCAGCGCCAGAATCAGTACGCGGGAGAAACGTTTCATCGTCATTGTGGGATCCCTTTTTTAGTTGTGGTTGTGCGCATCCATGGTTTTATGGGCTTAACCCCGAGTTCACCTGCGGCCACGGACTACCACGAGGTCCAGAGGAGCGCCACCACGGGTGCCGTCAGGTGCAGCGCCGAGTTCGATGTGTCCTGCCGATTCCGAATATGCCGCCAGGGGCGCCTGTTGCCGCGAAACGTGACCGCGAGAGAGTAGGCAGCAACTACAAGGCGCTGAGCGCCACTGGGAACCCGAGCTTCGCGACGGTGCTGAAGGTCGCGAGCGCGCTGGGGCTGCGGCTGCACGCGCAGGCGGCGTAGTTCGCGGTCAGGGTGGGGCACAACGTACAGCGATCGACCGGATTGGCGATGTGACGT
>CAYMQR010000246.1:0-7686 GCA_964392195.1 uncultured bacterium
CCTCACCGATCCCCGCTTCTCCGATCCGTTCCGCTGAAGCGGCGCGCCAGCGATCGCCGCGAGAGGCGACGGCCGCGAGCGCGAAGGATCGCGGCCCTCCAGGCGATCGACCCGATCGATGGGGTCGCGGCAGCGAGCGCGCGGCGGGCGCTCAGGTGTCCACGCGCCGCAGCTCGGCTTCGAGGAGCGCGGCGAGTGGCTCGTCCGTGGTCGGCGCCGGCGCCACGTCCGCGCCCACCTGTTGCGGGCCGCGGCCACCGAGCCGCCGGATCACGCCGATGGCGGCGCCGATGCCACCCAGCGTCACCAGCGCGGGCATCCACCAGCCCCACGCGCTGCGCGGCCGCCCCCGCACTTCGTCGCCGAGCTCGGCGGTGACCCGCCGCGCGACCTCGTCCGCGGGCACGCCGCTCGCGAGCGCGCCGCGGATCTGCTCGCGCACCTCGCGCGCGTACGGGCTCGGGCAATCGGCGAGGGTGCGGCCGGGGCAGAACGGGCTCATGAGGTCGCGCGCGACCTGGTAGGTCTCCCGGTCGAGGTCGGCCGGGCCGAGCTCGGCACGCGCGCCGCCCGCGAGCAGCAGCGATGCGCCCAGCACCCACGCGCCGACCCGTGACCGCGAGCTCATGGGCACAGGATGGCAACCGGGCCGGCCTCCGCACATGCGACAAATGAGCGCGCCCGACGGCGCCGCCGCGGTGCGACAATGGGTCGCACGCCCTGGCCCGCGGCGATCGCGCGCCGTATCCCTTGCGGGCTCCGGGCCTCGACACACGGACCCGGCCACCATGGTCACGACTCGAGCGATCGACCTCTCCTGGATCCTCCGGCTGCGGTGGGGGGCGATCGCCGGGCAGCTCGCGGTGATCGCGGTGGTCGCCGGCGTGGTGCGGATCGACGTCCCACTCGCCGCGCTGCTCGCGATCGTCGCCGCCGAGGCGGCCTCCAACGTGTGGCTCGCGCGCTGGACCGCGCGCGCGGCGGTGGTGGTCGGCGAGGAGCACCTCGCGGCGGTGCTGATGGCCGACGTGGTGGCGCTCACCGGGCTGCTCGCGCTCACCGGCGGCGCGGCGAACCCGTTCAGCTCGCTCTACCTCGTGTACGTGGCGCTCGCGGCGGTGATCCTCGCGCCGCGCGCCACGTGGGCCCTGGTGGCGCTCGCCTTCGGGTGCTTCGGCGCGCTGTTCGTCGTGGGCGGCGAGCATGCCGTGCACGCTGACCACGGCGCCGCCGAGATGCGGCTGCACCTCCACGGCATGTGGGTGGCGTTCGGGGTCGCCGCGGCGTTCATCGTCGCGTTCGTGCAGCGGGTGCGTCGCGCGCTCGCGGCGCGCGACCGCGACCTCGAGGCGGCGCGCGAGAGCGCGCGGCGCGCGGAGCGGCTGGCGTCGCTCGCGACGCTCGCGGCGGGCGCGGCCCACGAGCTGGCGAGCCCGCTCTCGACGATCGCGGTGGCGGCCAAGGAGGTCGAGCGCGCGCTGCGCGGCGCCGCGGTACCCGCCGCGGTGAGCGAGGACGCGCACCTCATCCGCGACCAGGTGGAGCGCTGCCGGGAGATCCTCAACCGCCTCGCGGCGGACGCGGGGCAGAGCGTGGGCGAGGCGAACGAGCCGACCGCCGTGAGCGAGCTGATCGCCGCCGCCGTCGCGGCCGCTCCAGCGGGCGCGTCCATCCAGGTGAGCGTCGCCGAGGCGCTGCGCTCGGCACGCCTGCTGGTGCCGCGGCGGACGCTGGTGCAGGTGATGGCGAGCCTCATCACCAACGCGGTGCAGGCGTCCGCCCCCGGCGCACCGGTCTCGGTGAGCGCCACGCCGCAAGGGGCGAGCACACTCGAGCTGGTGGTGGAGGACCGCGGTGCCGGGATGTCGCCGGAGGTGCTGGCGCGCGCCGGCGAACCGTTCTTCACCACCAAGCCGCCGAGCGGGCCGGGGCGCGGGATGGGCCTGGGACTCTTCCTCGCCAACGCCGTCGCCGAGCGCCTCGGCGGGCGCCTCGAGCTCGAGTCGGCGCCCGGACGCGGCACGCGCGCACGGCTCACCATCCGCGCGGTACCGGCGGCGGAGAGCGACGGATCGCTCGGCGCCGGTGCGTCCGCGATGAGGGCCGCCTCGTGAACCCTTCCAAGCTGCTGCTCGTCGACGACGACGATCCGTTGCGCTCGCGGCTCGCGCGCGCGTTGCGAGATCGCGGGCTCGCCTGCGTGGAGGCCGCGAACGCAGAGCAGGCGCTGACGGTGGCGCGATCCGAGCGGCCCGACCTGGCGCTCGTCGACCTCAAGCTGCCCGACCGCAACGGACTCGAGGTGGTGCGCGACCTCCACGCGCTGCTGCCGGAGGTGCGGATCGTCGTGCTCACCGGGTACGGCAGCATCGCCACCGCGCTCGAGGCGGTGCGGCTGGGCGCGGCCCACTACCTTCCCAAGCCCGCCGATGCCGATGACGTGCTGCAGGCGTTCGCGCGTGGCGGAGACGTCCCGGTGGCGTTGCCCGAGCCTCCCGGCAGCGCGCCGTCCCTCGCGCGTGCCGAGTGGGAGCACATCCAGCGCGTCCTCGGCGACTGCGACGGCAACATCTCCGAAGCCGCGCGCCGGCTCGGCCTCCACCGCCGCTCGCTGCAGCGCAAGCTGCAGAAGCGCCCACCCGCGACCTAGCAGCCGGGCCCGCCCACGCCCCCAACGAACAGAGTCGAACCGGGATCCCGTGGTGGTGTAGGGGCGAGCGTAAGCTCGCCCGATTTCCCGTGCCGCGATCGGCGTGCCGCTACCGTAGCCCTGGCGATCGCGCTCCGCGGGCGGCCTCACGGCCGCCGCTACACCCGTACCGGCGGTTCACCCGCGCCGACTCCCGCGCGGTCAGATCTTCCAGGTCAGGCCGCCGCGGAGGCGGAAGTCGGGCACGAGCTGGATGCTCGAGTTGTCCTGCAGCACGGGCAGGTCGAGGGCGAGGCTCGCGCCGAGCACGTTCTTCCACGTGAACCCGAGCGCCGGCCCCAGGTACACGGCGGTGATGGCGGTGTCGGTCGTCTCCACGCCGTCGAGCTCGTCGTTCTCCTTCCACTCGCCGCCGACGTTGGCCCGCACGGTCAGGGTGTAGGAGTGCTCGAGGATCGCGAAGAGGCCGGGACCGCCGTTCCAGGTCAGCTCGTTCGCGTAGCGATAGTCGTAGTCACCGGTGCTGCGGATCGCGTACTGGACGTCCGCGGTCGCGTAGAACTTGAACCAGCTCGCGAAGAGTTGCGCGCCCACGATCCCATCGATCGAGCCGGATCCGAGTGCGATGTCGTGGCCGTGGATCCCGTTGGGGGGGAAACCAGGCGCGGGCTCGTCCTCGTGACGGGGTCGGCCGCCGATCGCGCGGGCCATCCCGTGGTCGTGGCCGCCCTCTTCCACCTCCTCGGCGATCCGGTCGGTGCTGCCGGTCGGCGTCTCGACGCCGCCGAGCAGCGAAACCCGCACCGTGGTCTCGCCATCCATGTGGAAGAACGGCCGGTAGACCGCGAGCACCGACACATCCCCGAGGCCGTTCTCGTGGCCTTCCTGCCAGGTGCCGTCGACCGGCCGCCGGAACTCGCGGACGATCAGCGGCACGTTCACCTGGAAGCCGAGCTCCGGGAGGACGTCGTAGCCGGCGACGAGCTGGGTGATCGAGCTGGTGAGCTGCTGCCCGCCGCCCGGGATCTCCTCGCCCTCTTCCTGCAACGTCTGGAAGCGCCCGAGCTGCTCGGCCACCCCCACCCACGGGCCCACCTCGGTCTCGCGCAGCTCGGTGGCGACGTAGATCGCGCACACGTCGCACGCGCGCGCGGCTCGCGGTGTGATCGCCGCGAGCGCGAACGAACCGGCCACCGCCACCCACGCCCACCGCGCGGCTCGCGCGCGCCTCGCGCACGCGTGCTTCGACCCTCTCGATCGCGCCTCCATCACCCTCCTCGCGCGGCGCCTCGGACGTCGCGCCGCCGGAAGGAGGTGAGATAACCCGAGGGCTCCGCCCCGGGCATGCGACAAACCGTCGCAGCCACGGCCCGCGTCGCGGCGAAGTGCGGGAGGCGCGCGGCGGAGGGGATGGGCATCCGGACCGACGCGCGCCTCCCGCGGGGGAACGAAGCGGGATGCTCGAGGGTCACGACGGTTCAGTCGTAGTCCTCGTCCAGGGACGCGAGGAACGCGACCAGCGGCGCCACGTCGCCCTCGCCGAGCCGCATCGCGGCCAGCTCGGGCGCGCCGTTGCGGACCGCGCCCGCGCGGGCGAGCTCCGAGAACCTTCGGTAGTGCTGCACCACCTGCGCGGTCGTGTCGCGCGAGCCGTCGTGGAAATACGGCCCCGACTGGCCGAGGTCGCGCAGCACCGGGGTCTTGAAGAGCGCGAGCGAGCGGTCGAGCAGATCCGCCGAGCCGAGCTCGCCCTCGCCCACCCCGGCCGTGCTCGCCACCAGCGTCTCGAGCGCGCCCTGGGGGGCCGGAACCGCGGCGTTGCCGAGCACGTTCCACACGCCGAGGTCGGTCGCGACCGGGTCCGCGGCGCTCGGCACCGCGAGGAACGGCCCCCGCCCGCGCGGGTGGAGCCGCGACGGCGGCAGCCAGCGCTCGGGGTCGGCGTTGCGCTCCGCGAGCCCGGGAACCGCGAGCCGCGCGAAGGCGCCCTCGCCGTGGATCGTGTCGAAGCCTTCCTGGGCGACGCCGACGTTGTGCACGCCGAAGTCCGAGAACTGGGGCGGCGCGTGGCACGCGAGGCAGTTGCCGGTGCCGCGCTCGCGCGCCGCGAGCCGCACCGACGGGCTGGTGGCCGGCGCGTCCGCTTCCGACAGGAACACCAGCAGGCCGTCGAGTTCCTCGGGCCCGAACTGGAACGGGTGCGTGTGGAGCTCGAGCTCGCCGTCGACGCCGTCGCGTACCCAGACCGGCGAGCGCAGCGCCGCGATCTCGCCGCGCAGGCGGCGCGCATACTCGAGGGCGCTCTCGCCCGCGGCGGGACGCGGCGGGAGGCGATTGAGGGCAATGAAGCGGTCGTAGGGCGAGCCGTCGAAGTCGCCGGTGACGAGGTCGCGCGAGAAGCGCAGCCCGTCGAGGTAGTCCACCACCAGCGCGACCGCCGCGCTCACGACCTCCGCGTCGCTCGCGCCGGCCACGTCGATGCGGCGCTCGGGCGGCAGCACCAGCGGGGGCGGGATCGTGGGATCGGTTCCGGCGAGCACGGTCGCGTACGAGAGGCCGCCGAAGCTCGCGGCGAGCGCGCCGCCGCCGTCGTCGCCGCGCACCACGCGCGCGACGTGCGCGACGGCGGCGGCGTGCTCGTCGGCGAGCCAGCCCAGGTTGCGTCCCGTCCAGGTGCCCTCGACGAGCGCCGCCGCTGTGGCGAACTCGCCGTCGGCGTGGAGCAGGAACGGCACCTCGCGCTCGGCGGTCGCGTCGACCAGCGAGGGTGAGTTGCGCGGTGCGTGGGTGCGCCCGTCCTCGGCGCGCGCCGGGATCGGGCTGCGCCGCGCGAAGTCGGCGTAGGTGCGCGTGCCGAGGCCGTCGGGATCGGGCGAGTCGTCGACGAGGTGGCAGTTGCGGCAGCTCATCGTCGAACCGGCGAACGGACCGGGACGCGCGGCGCCGGTGGTCTCGAGCTCGGCCAGGACCGGATCCGAGACCGCCGGCCGGTTCACGTCGCCACCCGCCTGGGCCGCGAAGCTCGCGGCGAAGCGCGGCTCGAGGAAGAGCCGCTCGCCGAGCTGGACCTCGGGCGGGTCGGGCGGCTCGGCGGGGATCACCCGCAGCGGGTCGCTGGCGCAAGCAGCGAGCGGTAGAGCGAGCACCGCGAGGGCGGCGGTCCGGCGCGCGCGGTCGAGGAGCGAGGGGCGCCGGGTGCTCATTGGACCCACACCCCGCGGCGCGCCTGTGGCTCGCTCTCGATCGAGAGCATCGCGGACCCCATCAGCGCGGCCAGCGAGCGGAACGTGGCGGGATCGAGCCGGACCGTGGTGGGTCCGAGGTTGAGGCGGATGTGCCCGCACGAGCAGCGCTCGACCGAGCAGCTTCCGTGGCGGGCGAGGATCTGGACCGAGCAGGTGGGCATGGGCTCCTCGCGGGTGACGATATTGATACGCATTATCAGTATCATTCAACGCCAGGTGTCAAGCGGTCGGCCTCCAGCCGCCGATCCCCAGCCGCTCAGCTCTTGCGCGCGAGCGCGTGCCACTCGCGCTCGAGGTCGTCGCGCACGTCGGGGTGCGCGATCGAGATCAGCGCGCGGGCGCGCTCGAAGAACGACTTCCCGAACAGGTCGGCGACGCCGTGCTCGGTCACCACGTAGTGCACGTGCTGGCGGGTGGTGACCACGCCCGAGCCCGGCTTGAGCGTGGGCACGATCCGCGACTCGCCCTTCTTGGCGCGGCTGGTGAGCGCGATGATCGGCTTGCCGCCCGGCGAGAGCGCGGCGCCGCGCATGAAGTCGAGCTGCCCGCCCACTCCCGAGATGATGCGGTGCCCGATCGAGTCGGCGCACACCTGCCCGGTGAGGTCGACCTCCACCGCCGAGTTGATCGCCGTGACCTTGGGGTTGCGCGCGATCACGGTGGGCCGGTTCACGTACGCGATGTCGAGGAGCACCACCGCGGGGTTGTCGTCGATGTAGTCGTAGAGCTTTCGCGAGCCGGTGGCGAAGCCCGCCACCACCTTGTCGGGGTGCACTTCCTTGCGCGAGTTGTCGACCGCGCCGCACTCGATGAGCGGCAGCACGCCGTCCGACACCATCTCGGTGTGGATGCCGAGGTGCTTGTGGTTGGTGAGCGCCGCGAGCACCGCGTCCGGCACGTTGCCGATCCCCATCTGCAGCGTCGCGCCGTCGTCGACCAGGCTCGCGACGTGCTCGCCGATGGCGCGCTCCTCGTCGCTGAGCTTGCTGGGCGGGCTCTCGGGCAGCGGCCGGTCGACCTCGATCGCGAAGTCGATGCGGCTCACGTGCAGGAATCCGTCGCCGTGGGTGCGCGGCATGCGTGGGTTGATCTCGGCGACGACCACGTCCGCCGACTCGGCGGCGGCCATCGCCACGTCCACGCTCGGACCGAGCGTCACGTAGCCGTGCGCGTCGGGCGGCGACACCTGCAACATCGCGACGTTGATGTGGCGCCGCCCCTCGCGGAACAGCCGCGGGATCTCGGACAGGAACACCGGCACGTAGTCGTTGCGCTCGGTGCCGACGTACTTGCGCAGGTTGCCGCCCACGAACAGGTTCGCGACCCGGAAGCTCTCCTGGTACTGCGGCCGCCCGTACGCCGCCTCGCCGCTGGTGTGGAGGTGCGTGACCTCGACGTCACGCAGGCGGCCGGCCTGCTCGACCATCGCCTCGACCAGCGAGATCGGCGTCGCCGCGCCGCCGTGGATGAACACGCGATGGCCTGACTGGATGCACTGCACGGCTTCGGCGGCGGAGAACAGGCGTCGCATGGGTCGATCTTTCGCGGAGGTGAAGGGGTTCGTCGATCGTCGAAGCGAAGGATGGCCGTGCAGGCTGGGCCCGGAAAGGGTCTCCCGTGTCTGGCACGGCGCGTGCCAACTCCACGCGCCGACCGGGCCTCACCTGGATTTCACCTGGGGCTCCCCCTGATACGCTGCGCCGCGACCAACGCCGAGGGAGCGATGAGAACCGACGACCGTGCCACCGCCGCGGAGCGCATGCTCCGGCTCTTCGATCGCCGCACCGAGAT
>CAYMQR010000247.1:0-7664 GCA_964392195.1 uncultured bacterium
AAGGGACGGCCCGAGCCCGGTACGACCCGCGGCGGGCCGTTCGACGGAAACGGCCTCGTCACGCACCTCGGAGGGACGGCCTCCCGGCCGTCCGCCCACCCCGGCCCGCCGGGAGGCGGGCCCTCCGAATCACCGCGCCCCCGCAACACCGAGGGCCGTGCCGCGCTCAGGCGAGGCCGTGGGCCTCGAGCAGCCCGTGGTCTCCGAGGATGCGGTCCGGAGTGCCGTCGGCGACCACGCGCCCCTTCGCGATCACCACCGCGCGGCCGCACAGCCGCGCCACGAAGTCGAGGTCGTGGGTGGCGATGAGCTGCGTGCGCCCGATGCGCTCGAGCAGCGCCATGAGCTCCCGGCGGCCGCGCGGGTCGAGGGCGCTGGTGGGCTCGTCGAGCACCAGCACCTCGCAACCCATCGCCAGCACCGAGGCGAGCGCGACGCGCTTCTTCTGCCCCACGCTGAGATGGAACGAGGTGCGCTCGCCGGCTCCCGGCAGCCCGACCGCCTCGAGCGCATCCTCCACCCGCGCCTGCACCTCGCCCTCGCCGAGGCCGAGGTTGCGCGGGCCGAACGCGACGTCGTCGAACACGGTGGGACAGAAGAGCTGATCGTCCGGGTTCTGGAAGACCAGCCCGACCTTGCGGCGGATCTCGCGCAGGTTGCGCTTCTCCACGGTCATGCCGAGGATCGAGACGCTCGGCGAGCACGCCAGGATGCCGTTCAGGTGCAGGAGCAGCGTCGACTTGCCGGCGCCGTTGGCGCCGAGCAGCGCGACGCGCTCGCCCGGCTCGACGCGCAGCTCGAGGCCGTCGAGCGCTCGCGTCCCGTCGGGGTAGGCGAACGCGAGCGACTCGATCGCGACCGCGGGCGCCGTCACCGCACCCCCAGCCGGAACACCAGCAGCAGCGCCACGAGGCCCAGCGCGACCACCGGATCGAGCCACCGCAGCGGCTCGCTCGCGCCGCGTGGCGGCCGCCCCTCGTAGCCGCGCGCGAGCATCGCCAGGTGGATGCGCTCGGCGCGCTCGTAGCTGCGCAGGAACAGCATGGCGATCATCTGTCCGATGGTGCGCGCCTGCGCCAGGGTCCGTCCCTCCCAGCCCCGCGAGTCCCGCGCGCGGCGCATCCGCACCACCTCGTCGGCGAGCACGAACGCGTAGCGGTAGGTGAAGCTCGTCAGCATCACCAGCACCGGCGGCGTGCGGAGCTCCTCGAGCGCGCGCAGGATGCGCTCGAACGGCGTGGTCCAGGTGAGCAGGCTGAGCGTGAGCACGCCGAAGGTCGCCTTCCACAGCACGTTCCAGAACACCACGAGGCCCGCGCGGTGGACGCGCAGCGCGCCCACGCCGAACCCCGCCGCCGCGCCCGACGGGTCGGGCAGGAACGGCACGAAGAGCGCGATGAACGCCACGAACGGCACCACCGCCGCGAGCCGCGTCAGCACCACGTGCGGCGAGATCCGCGACCAGATGGCGAGCAACCCGAACGTCGAGAAGTAGCAGGCCACCGCCATGAACGACTCGGGCGGCGTGCTCACCGCGATCACCACCATCGCGAGCGCGGCGAGCAGCTTGACCCGCGCGTCCGCGCCGGCGATCCACGCGGGCACGTCGCTGGCGAGGTGCGCGTGCGGCTGCGCGTGCGCGTGGCCGTGGAGGTGGATCCCGCTCACGGCTTCGGCTGCTCGTCGTCGCGCCTCTTGGCCCTCAGCATCATCTTCGCGATCGCGTAGCTGCCGAGGAACATCACCGCGAGCCCGATCGCTCCCGTGATCGCGATGATCCGGTTCTGGTCCTCGACCGGCGGCACCTCGTAACCGACGAACGGCGAGTCGCTCTCGGACTTCTTCGCGGGGTCGGGAACGGTGGCCGTGTCACCGGCGACCGGGGACGCCGGCGGACCGGGCTCGCCGGACGCGGCGGGCGCGACGGCGAGCAACGCCACCGCGAGCGCCACGCCGATGAACCGCCGGTTCACTGGTTCCACGTGGTCCCCCGCGTCAGGTGGTGGCTGGCGCCAGCGTCGGGGACGGCGGGGTGACGGTCCGCCACCCCTGGATCAGGTCGGGTCGCGCCACCATGACCATCGACACCACGACCGTCGTGATGAGCGCCTCTCCGACGCCGATCAGGGAGTGCACGCCGATCATCGCGGTGAGCGCGACCCCCATCGGCATCCGGCCGGACAAGCCGAGCTCGACCGCGCACGCCGCCGCGCCACCCACCACCGCGCACCACGACGCGACCGCGACCGCCGCCAGGAACGTGCTCCGCCCGCGCGGCAACACCGCGACCAGCGCGCGGAAGATGCCGTAGCCGCCCACCGCGCCGACCAGCCCCATGTTGAAGAAGTTGCTGCCGAGCGCGGTGATGCCGCCGTCGGCGAACCCCAGGCACTGGACGAGCAGCACCAGGAACAGGATCAAGCACGCGTTGGCGGGCCCCAGCATCACCGCGCTCAGCACCCCGCCCAGGAAGTGGCCGCTGGTGCCCCCGGCGATCGGAAAGTTCAGCATCTGCGCCGCGAACACGAACGCCGACGTCACGCCCAGCAGCGGCACCTGGCGCTCCTCGAGTGTGCGGCGCGACCGGGCCACGGAGTAGGCGATCGCGGCGCCCGAGATGGCGTAGGTCGCGGCGTTGATCGGGCCGCTCACGAGACCGTCGAGGATGTGCATGCGCGCGTGGGCTACGGCTGGTCCTTCATACGACCGCGTCGTTCCTCATACGAACCAGCGTACCACCCGGATGATCCGGCTGGCCCACCGGGCTCACTCGAGATGCTGGCCGGTCGAGCCGGTGGAGAGCGAGGCGTGGAGGACGCCCTTCTGCTGGCGCAGCAGGTCGGCGAGCTTGCGGATCTCGCGTGCGCGGCCGCGCATGAGGATCGTCTCCGCGCACAGGTGCTCGTCGAGGTGCACGTGGGTCACCGCCAGCACCTTGGTGTGGTGGTGATGCTGGAGCTCGGTGAGCTTCTGGGTGAGCTTGCGCTTGTGGTGGTTGTAGACCAGCGTCACCGTGCCGACCGCGTCCTCGTTGGCGTCCCATGCCTGCTGGACGAGGCGCTCACGGATCATGTCGCGGATGAACTCCGATCGGTTCGTGTAGCGGCTCGCCTCGACCATCTTCTCGAGCCGCTGCATGAGCGACTCCTCGAGCGACATCGTCACCCGCACCAGCTTGGACATCGTCCCCTCCCTCTCCCGCCTCGAGCCTCAGCGCCCGCAACCATCGACCGGCTCCCGCCCGTCCGGCGAACGCACTTCCCCGCCCGCCCTCTCCAGCGCGGCCCAGCCGCGGCTGCGCAGCACGGTGCCGTCGGGCGCGACCGCCAGCGCCTCCACGCCGGGATGCGCGTCCGCCCAGGCGATCGCGCGCTCCGCTCCCATCACGAACAGGCCGGTCGCGAGCGCGTCGGCGCGCGTGCCGTCGCGAGGTGCGACCACCGTCACGGCGCGCGCGCCACGGGCGGGGCGTCCGGTTCGTGGATCGAGCAGGTGGTGGTAACGCACGCCGTCACGCTCGAAGTAACGCTCGTAGTCGCCGCTGGTGTGGACCGAAGCGTCGCACACCCGGATCGTCGCGAGCGAGACCTCGGGCCGCGCCGGGTCGCGGAGGGCGATCGGCGTCGCATCCGCGGCGCGCGGGTCGTGGTGGAACACCGCGAGGTCCCCGCCCGCGTTCACGATGCCCGACGTGACGCCCTCGCCGCGCAGCACCTCCACCGCGCGATCCACCGCGTAGCCCTTGGCGACGCCGCCGAGCCCGATCCGGGCCTCGGGGTCCGTCAGCCTGAGCGTGCCGTTCACGCGGTCCACGACGATCTTCCGAAACCCCAGGTGCGGCAGCGCCGCGCGGATCTCCTCGTCGCTCGCGACCCGCTCACTGCCGGCGGCGAACGACCAGTAGCGCCCCACCGTGCGATAGGTGACGTCGAAGGCGCCGTCGGTCTCGCTGCTCACCGCGTCGGCGCGTTCGATCACGTCGAGGACCTCGGCGGACGCCGCCACCGCGGAACCGTGGGCGCGCTCGTTCAGCTCCCAGATCACGCTGCCCGGCTTCCAGTCGGTGAACACGCCCTCGACCCGCTCGATCTCGGCGAACCCCTTCTCGCTGGCGGCGACGAGCCGGTCGCGGCTCGCGCCGACGAGCTCGACCTCCATCTCGGTGCCCATGAGGTAGCGGCCGCGCACCAGGCGCGCCGCCGCCGGGGCGTTCGCCTCGGGCGGCGCGGAAGGCGGCGGAGCCGCGGTCGAGCAGCCGCACGCCGCGGCGAGCGCGCCGCCGAGCACGAGGCCCAGCCGGAGCCGACGGACACCCACGCGCGGCGCTACTTGGCGAGCTTTCCCTTCTTCATGTTGCGGCCGTAGAAGATCTCGTCCATCTCGTGCTGGAGGCGCTCGCGGACCATCGCCGCCTCGCGTGGGCCGAGATCGTTGGCCGACATGCCGAAGAGATAGTTGTCGAGGACGAAGTCCTTCACCCGCATCCGGGTGTGGAACAGGTTCTCCTGGTACACGTTCACGTCGACCCGGTCGTAACGCTCGCGGGTGTCGTCGGAGAGGAAGTTCTGGATGCTGGTGAGGTCGTGATCGACGAAGTGCTTGACCCCCTTCACGTCCCGGGTGAAGCCGCGGATCCGGTAGTCCATGATCACGATGTCGGAGTCGAAGGAGTGGATCAGGTAGTTCAGCGCCCGTAGCGGCGAGATGCGCCCGCACGTCGAGACGTCGATGTCGGCCCGGAAGGTGCTGATGCCGTTGTCCGGGTGCGACTCCGGGTACGTGTGCACCGTGATGTGGGACTTGTCGAGGTGGGCCACGACGCTCTCGGGTCCCGGTAGCCGCTGCGGGGCGCGCAGCGGCCCGGGCATCTCGTCCTGGCCGGCCGCGTCGACGAGCGCCTCCGACGTGGTCGGCTCCTCCGAGATCAGCATCGTCACCGAGGCGCCCTGCGGGTCGTAGTCCTGGTGGGCGATGTTGAGGATGCTGGCGCCGATGATGTGCGCCACCTCGGAGAGGATCTGGGTCAGCCGTTCCGCGTCGTAGGTCTCGTCGATGTAGGCGATGTAATCGCCTTGCTGGTGCTCGCTGGTCGCGAAGTTGATGTCGTAGATGTTGAAGCTCAGGGTCTTCGTCAGGTTGTTGAAGCCCTGCAGCTTCAGTCGCTTCTTCTGCATTCCGCGAATCCTCCGAGGGCGAACCGCGCGCCCTCAGGGCGGGCCGCCGAGCGGCGGCCGATCATCCGCCAAGCATAGTTGGAAACGCGGCGTGGTGACTCGAGGCGACCCCGTCAGGCGGGAACCCGGCCCACCGGCGCGAGCTTCTCGACCCGGCAGCGGATCCGCTTGGTGTGCGGGATCGCGGTCCACGGATCGCGGTCCTCGAGATCGACGAGCTCGTTGACGGCGACGCCCGTGGGCGCGAGCTCGCCGCTCGCCGGGTCCGGGTAGCGCTGCCCGAGCATGTTCGGCAGGTGGAGGTTGCCGGGCTGGGTGGTGGCGTCGATCCGCACCGCCACCCTGACCGCGCCACGGCGCGACACGACCCGCACCGTCTCGCCGTCGGCGAGGGCGAGCGCACCGGCGTCCTCGGGCGCCATCCACAGCGCCGGCTGGGCCCCCTTTCCCTTCCGCCACGCCGGGTCCTGCATGATCGTGTTGGCGGTGAAGTGGGTGCGCATGCCGCCGTCGAGGACGAACGGATAGTCGTCGTCGGCCCCGCGCGGCTCATCGCGCATCACGCGTTCCAGCGCCTTCACGAAGTCGTCGCGGAGAAGCCGCGCGCGGCCGTCGCGGTGGCCGCAGAAGTACTCGAAGTTGCGCGCGCGCTCGAGCTCACCGAGGCGCACGCCCTCGGGATGCGCGAGCAGCTTCGCGAACAGGTGCTCGGCGAGCGCGAACGGATTGCGGATGGTGCGCAGCTCGGGCATCGCGCGTTCCGCCTGGTCCCGGCGCGTCGCCGCGTACCCCAGCACCGAGAGCCACAGCAACGCGAGCAACGGGTTCGGCAGCGTCGGGCCCAGGGTCTCGTAAGTGAGGAACGCCGAGCGCGCCACGATCGCGCCCGGGCCGCCCAGCTTGCTCGCCGCGAACGCGTTGAGCGCCGCGAGGTACGCGGGCGCGCCCCAGGTGGTGCGGGCGCGCCGGGCGAGCCGGTGCAGAAAGCCCGGCGCCTCGGTGGCGATGCCCATCGCGCGCGCGAGCCGGAAGTAGATCTCGACCTCGGGCAGCGCCTCGTCCGGCCCGCGCACCACCGGCGGACGGACCTGCGCCATCACGATGTCCTTCGGGAAGATCGAGTAGTCCCACTTCTCGTAGCTCGCCGCCGCGGGCAGGACGTAGTCGGCCTCGCGAGCGGTCTCGCTCATGGCCGGGTCCACCACCACCAGCAGGTCGAGCTGCCGGAACGCCTCGCGGAAGCGGTGGGTGTCCGGCCAGCTCGCGAGCGGGTTCGTGCCGTCGCACACCAGCGCGCGGATCCGCTCGGGATGATCGACGGTGATCTCCTCGGGGAGGATGCCCGGCGGGAACTGGGGGATCGGCACCACCATCGGTACCGGCTCGATGTCCGAGGCGAGCGCCTTCGCGAGCTTGCGCAGGTACGGCATCTTCGGACCGAAGAGCTGCACGAACACGTTGCCGCCCTCGCGCCCGAGGTTGCCGGTGATGGCGGCCAGCACGCGCACGAGGTACGAGGTGAGCGTGCTGTGCTCGGCCTGCTCCATCCCGAGGTCCCACGCGATGGCCGCGGGCTTGGTGGTTGCGTACTCGCGCGCCGTGAGCCGCACGTCCGCCGCGGCCAGGCCGGCGCGGCGCGCCATCTCGGCGACGTCGACGCGCCGGAAGAGCGCCTCCAGCGCCTCGAAGCCGAGCGTCTTCGCGCGCACGAAGTCGCGGTCGACCAGGCCCTCCTGGACGATCACGCCCGCGAGCCCGAGCAACAGATGGACGTCCGACGACGGGCGGAGCCGGAGGTGGCGGTCGGCGCGGCGCGCGGTCTCGGTGACGCGCGGATCGACCACCACCAGCCGCCGCGCGGGATCGGCGCGCAGCGCCTTCAGCGATTCGGTGGCGTTGACGCCGCGGTTGCTGACCATCGGGTTGCTCCCGATCACCATCATGAAGCGCGCGTGGTGCTCGTCGGGCACGAGGTAGTGATCGAACGTGGTGCGCATCATGAAACGGTCGATCAGGTTGTGCTGGGTCTTCTCCTGGCCGAGCGAGGTGAAGATCATCGGCGTGCCGATGCCGTAGGCGAGCGGCAGGATGCCGAGCCCGCTGGTGTGGCCGCCCTGGCCGCCGAGCCCGGCGAACGCGATCGCCCGCGGCGCGTGCTCGCGCCGGATGCGGTCGAGGCGCGCCGCGATCTCGGCGATCGCCTGGTCCCAGCCGATGCGCTCGAAGGAGCCGTCGGGCCGGCGCTTGAGCGGATGCTCGACCCGCTGCGCGTGGTTCACGTAGTGCGGGATCGCGTACGCCTTGTTGCACGAGTAGCCGCGCGTCGACGGATGCGTCTCGTCGGGACGCACGGCGACGATCCGGTTCGCCTCGACGTCGACGCGCAGCCCGCAGTTGTGAGAGCACAGCGCGCACGCCGTCGGTCGGTCGAGCGCGCGCGCCGGAACGTCGGCGGGGCCGTCGGTCACGTGGGGGATGGCCGTCATGGTC